>JAHEEG010000098.1 GCA_024640825.1 Gammaproteobacteria bacterium | reverse complement strand
CTTCTCCTTTCCGCTGGACTCCGGTAATCCAGCAGATACCAACCAGGCCTCCGCTGTCCGGCGTGCGCTGCGTGCCTTTGTCGACAAGGATCTGCAGGATCACGAGGCTCGCGTGGTGCTCTATGTGGGCTCGGTCGGCGAGCGGCTGCCGGAAGCCTGGCCGGGCATACAGGTCCTCAAGGTGTCGGATCTCGTTGAGTTCAGTCGGGATCCCCAGGCGAAAAAAAATCTTTGGGCCAAGCTGTGTGCGCCGGGCAAGTAATCGGGTTCCGTGCGATGGATGCTGCCGATCTCGAGCGGGTAATCGAGAACGAAATGCGCGCTTACGCGTATCCATGGACCAGGGGCAATTTCACCGATTGCATGAAGGCTCGCAACGAGTGCCGCACGGTTTATCTGGAAGATGAGATCGTTGGTCATGGCATTCTGTCTTTTGGTGCGGGTGAGGCTCACCTGCTGAACGTCTGCATCCGTCGGGACAGACAGGGTCATGGCTACGGCCGCATGCTGGTGGAGCATATGCTGGAGCGCGCCCGGCTGCGTGCCGCTGAGATTGTGTTTCTGGAGGTGCGACCCTCCAACCTGGTGGCTTGCAGACTTTACGAGTCTCTGGGTTTCAACGAGATCGGCGTGCGCAAGAACTACTACCCCGCGCACGTTGGACATGAGGATGCGCTGGTCATGGCTCTGGATCTGCGTTTCTCTCTGGATGGGTCAGGGAACCTCTGAGGTTTCGAGGATTAATCTTAGGTTCCCTAGGTACCCCCGATGGCGGGCAGGTATAATCCGCCGCCCTTGCCAATACGGAACGCAGACCAGCACACATGCAGCATCCTTTCTTGCAGAAATATGGGCAGAAACACACGCCTAAAAAAGATGCGGTGGCGCGCAGGCGTACTTTCGCCATTATCTCCCATCCTGACGCCGGCAAGACCACCATGACCGAAAAGCTACTGCTGTTTGGCAATGCCATACAGCTTGCCGGTACGGTAAAGGCGAGAAAGTCGGATCGGCATGCAACCTCGGACTGGATGAGCATGGAACAGGAGCGGGGCATTTCGGTTACGACTTCGGTAATGCAGTTTCCCTACCGTGACGCGGTGGTCAACCTTCTGGATACACCGGGTCACGAAGACTTTTCCGAGGATACTTATCGCACCCTGACGGCGGTAGATGCGGCGCTCATGGTCATCGATGGTGCCAAAGGCGTCGAGCCACGCACCATCAAGCTGATGGAGGTGTGCCGCATGCGCAACACCCCCATCGTGACCTTCGTCAACAAGCTGGATCGGGAAATGCGCGATCCCATCGAGCTTATGGATGAGATCGAAGACATCCTGCAGATTCAGTGCGCGCCGATGACCTGGCCCATCGGCATGGGCCGGCGCCTGCTGGGCCTCTATGATCTGTATGGCGATCGGATCATCCGCTACGAGTCCGGCCACGGGCATCACGTTCACGATTTTGCCGTCATCGAGGGTCTGGACAGCGCGCCCGCCAGGCAACTGCTTGGGTCGGATTACGACGACTTCGTTGGCGAGATCGAGCTCGTCCGGGGGGCCAGCCATACGTTCGATCACGACGACTTTCTGACCGCGACGCTCAGCCCCGTGTACTTCGGCACGGCGTTGGGAAACTTCGGAGTCAAGGAGATGCTGGACGGGTTCGTTCAGTACTCGCCGCCACCCCTGCCTCGTGAAGCAGACGCGCGTGTGGTTCAGCCGGATGAAGATGACTTCTCGGGTTTCGTGTTCAAGATTCAGGCCAATATGGATCCGAAGCACCGGGATCGAATTGCGTTCCTGCGCGTCTGTTCCGGTCGCTATACCCAGGGGATGCGCATTCGCCACGTCCGCCTCGGCAAGGACATCAAGGTCGCGGACGCGGTGACCTTCATGGCCGGTGATCGGGTGCGCACGGAAGAGGCTTTCCCCGGCGACGTGATCGGCCTACACAACCACGGCACCATACAGATCGGCGACACATTTACCGCCGGCGAGTCGATGAAGTTCAAGGGGGTTCCCAATTTCGCGCCGGAGCTGTTCCGCCGGGTTCGGGTGAAAGATCCACTGAAGAGCAAACAGCTGGAAAAGGGCCTGGACCAGCTCTCGGAGGAAGGCGCTAGCCAGGTATTCAAGCCGCTTACCCGCAACGAGCTGGTCGTTGGTGCGGTCGGGTCGCTGCAGTTCGACCTGGTCGCCTACCGCCTACGCGATGAATACCGGGCCGATTGCGTATACGAAGATGCCAACATTTACACCGCGCGCTGGGTGTATTGCGACGATGCCAAGAAACTCGAGGAGTTCCGCAGCAAACTCCGGGAGCAGCTGGCAGTAGATGGTGGCGGCTACCTCACCTTTCTCGCATCCAGCCGGGCCAATCTCCAATTGGCCGAGGAGCGTTGGCCGGACATCGAGTTCCGCAAAACCCGTGAACACTGACGCGACCCTGTACTAGACTTTGAAAAGTTGATAGTCCTAAAGCGAATCCAGTGGGGTGAAAATGCACGACATCGAAACCACGATGCGTTCCATTCTGGTCATAGACGACGATGCGCAGGTGCTGAATCTGGTCAGCGAGATGCTGCGCCTTGAAGGACATGCGGTGGACGTGGCTGAAAACGGCCTGCTCGCCATGCAGTTGATGGATCGTCAGCGTTTCGATCTGGTCATCACCGATCTGCTCATGCCGGAGAAAGAGGGGCTCGAAACCATCGTCGACATTCGCCGGAACAACAGCTGCATGCCCATCGTGGCAATCTCTGGCGGCGGCAGGATCGGGCCGCGGGATTATCTGGATACCGCCCGCTGCATGGGTGCCACCGCGACGCTGGCCAAGCCCTTTGGTCGCCAGGAGCTGCTCTCGACCGTCAACACGCTGCTCTACCACTAGAGTGGACAAGCTGCTGCTGGAAGCCTTTTCCGCTTTCGCGGCTGATCCTGCGGCGGACGAGATTGCAGCGATGATTCTGGTCAACCGGCTGCTGGCGCCGGCGCTCGACATGGCTCATGTGCACAGCAGCCTCGCCGAGCTCGAATCCGCCTATCGACCGCCTCAACCGCCCTGGCTGTTCCTGGCAGAGCAGGGGTTCAGGGGCAACGATGACGACTACGGGTCGCTGGACAACAGCCGCTTGGACCGGCTGCTGGAAACCCGCAGCGGTATTCCCATCAGTCTGGCAGTTCTGCTGATTCACCTGGCGCGCCAGGCTGGCCTCACGGCCGAGGGTATCAACTTTCCAGGACATTTCCTGGTTCGCGTAGACGGTCGGCTGATCGATCCATTCAAAATGGAAGAGACCACGGAGGCCGCCTGTCTGGCAGGGCTTCCTGAATCTGCCCCGCGCGGTGCAGACGCCTTCGAGGTTGCCGGGTCGCCGGCCATCCTGCTGCGTATGCTCAACAACTTGAAGTTCGCCTTCGTCGGCGCCATGGCCTGGCATCGCGCGCTGGATGTATTAGATGCCCAGCTGACGTTGGTTCCGGACGAGCCGGGGCTGCATCTGGAGCGGGGTGAATATTGGAGCCGGCTCGGGGTGATTTCGTCAGCCCGGGATGGGTTTGCCGAAGCCGAGCGTCTTACCGCGGACCGGATTGAGCCCAGACTGGTTGAAATTAGACGGCTTGCTCGCGATCGGCTGCACGGTCTCGCTGGCGAGAACGACGTGCTGCATTGACGCTGTCAATGGGTCATGTCACCGAACGGGTTGTCCAGATCCAGCTTGATCGGTAGGCCGAACCCGGGAATCTGCAGGGTCTTCTCGGTAATGTCGAGGTCTTCCCCCTGCACAACGCCCTCGCCAAACTGGTAGATGGGCATTATTTCCCCGCGCTCCATGGCGGCATCGTAGTCGGCGGCGGCTGCCGCAACGGCTTCATGGGTTCGCGCGTGAGCCAGCATGACGTCCTTGCCCCAGCGTCGCTCCAGCATTCTACGGGTGGTCTCCGGTGACAGGAACAGTCCGGTCGCGTTGTTGCCGCCAAAGCCCTTTGAGTTGATGAATGCCGCTTCCATTTCTTTCCGGTCCACCTCTACGTGCTGCATCGGCAGCAGCAGATTCGAGTCGTGAACGTCGTCGGCGATATGGTCGATGGTGGTAATGCCGGGGAACCAGCCGTGCTCCCAGGTTCCCAGCACGGCGGCAAGCTGGTCGCCGCCTGCAGGCGCCATGGAATGGCCGACGTACGCTTTGACCGCGCCCACCGGCCAGCCTTCGATGCCGTGAATTCCGGCCAGCTCGTTGAGGATGTGTGACTCGGTCACCCTGTTCTGAGGCGTGCCGGTGCCGTGCGCCTGCATCTGCGTGCGTCTGCGGAGCCCGTCCTCGCCGAGCATGGATCGCGCCAGCCCCATGGCTTTGGCAACAGTGATGTAGTTGCCGATGCCGGGCCCGGGTATGGATTTCTTGTAGCCGTCCGCGTTGACGAACACGCCGGGTACCGAACCCAGAATCCTGGCCCCGAGGCGGATCGCGAGCTCGTCATCCATGAGTACGGTGTAGATCGCACCCTCGGCCACGGTAAAACCGCAGTTGTCCGAAAACGGCCTACAGGCGCGGCGATGGTCAGGTCCGTCAGTGCGTCCGTCCAGCGCCATAAGCGCTTCGTCTTCAGCCAGGGCGCCCATGGTTCGATAGCCTTCGATCACATCAGCGACGATGGGCGCCTCGGCGTTGCCCACCAGGACGATTCGCTTGCGACCCTCCATGATGTCCGACACGCCCTGTCTGATCCCGTATAGAAACGTTGCGCACGCGCCGACAATCCCCGCTGTGCCACCGACGGATCCAAGTACGTAGGCGTTGATGAAGTCACCGGGCATCTGAGAGAGCCCCAATGCGATGTTTTTGGAAGTTGGCCTTCTGCCCATGAGCGGGTTCTGCAGCAGCCCACCGTATCCGTTTGGGTCGAGTTGACCCATAGCGCTGCTCGAATAGACGGCGAACTCGTCCGGGGCCACCTCCTGCTTCAATCGCGTCAGGCTCAGGCCTGTCGAGCGCAGGGCATCGGAAGCGCCGAATACGGTGAGCTGCAGGCCGCGGGGATGACTGCGTGACTGATAGAGCGCGCCAGGATCGAAACCGCTGGGAAGCTGCGCCGCGCAGCTGACTCTGGAGCGACGGTGATCAGGCAGAAGCACGTCGAACGTGTCAGTGATCGTGACTCGCACGGTTCCGCGGTCCACGTTGGTGATCTGCCAGCCAGGATGCGGATTCTCGGGGAGATGCCGTCTGGCCATGAGGAAAGTAAGGCCGGTGTCATTCTCACCCTTGAGAGAAACGCTGCGATTGACCGGTACCTGATCTACATCGAAACCCTCGATTCTGCGAATGAGCGTGTGCTGATCGATGTGCCGACGGGTAGCGGGATCCGCCGGATCAGCCTTGAAGTTCATCATGCTGGCAAGACTGCGATAGGTCTGGAGGCGCTGGGCCTCGCTCAGGGCGTCGATGACCAGACGTCGATATGCGTGATGAAACGAGGCTCTGCCTGCGGCGTTTATCCCGCCGAAGCCGATGATGACGGGAAGCCTGCGGGGAGCCGCACTCATTGGCGTGCGTCGCTCAATTCCGTTCCAGCGCGATAGCCGTGGCTTCGCCACCGCCGATGCATAGGGCGGCGACGCCGCGCTTGAGGTTCCGGGCCTGCATGGCGTGGGCGAGGGTGACGATCAGGCGGCTGCCGGTAGAACCGATGGGATGACCCTGGGCGCAGGCCCCGCCGTAAACGTTGACGCGCTCCGGGTCGAGATGCAGCTCCTGGATGGCCAGCATCGTCACCATGGCGAACGCTTCGTTGATTTCGAAAAGATCGACGCTTTCGGCCTGCCAGCCGACCTTTTCCAGCAGGGCGCTGATGGCGCCCACCGGAGCGATGGTGAACTCGCTGGGATGCCGTGAATGCGTGGCGTGGCCGGCTATTCTGGCCAGAGGGACGGCGTCGCCGAGCGTTCGGTCGTTCACGACCAGCAGAGCGGAAGCACCGTCGGAGATCGAGCTGGAATTGGCCGCCGTGATGGTGCCGTCCTTTTTGAATGCCGGACGCAGCGTGGGTATGCGTTCCAATTTCGCGCGCTGAGGCTGCTCGTCGTCGGCGATGGTCTTGCCATCGAGGGTGATGGGCGCGATCTCCGCTGCCAGAGCGCCAGATTTGATGGCGGCTTTTGCCCGCTCTACTGAAGCAATGGCGTAATC
Organism: Gammaproteobacteria bacterium; assembly: GCA_024640825.1. Lineage (GTDB taxonomy): Bacteria > Pseudomonadota > Gammaproteobacteria > Pseudomonadales > Azotimanducaceae > UBA7803. The sequence continues at coordinate 7,247 of JAHEEG010000098.1, read as the reverse complement.
GTCCATGGCCTGGCGGGTGAGCTGATAGTCGTCAGCCGTTTTCTGGGCGAATACGCCCATGGCGGAACCGGTTTCAGCATCTTCCAGCCCGTCGAAGAACATGGCGTCCTTCAGATCCCCGTGACCCATGCGCAACCCGGATCTGGCGCGCGTCAGCAGATAGGGGGCGTTACTCATGCTCTCCATGCCGCCTGCGATTACCGCGCTGGCGCTGCCGGCGCGGATCAGATCGCCGGCCAGCATGGTGGCCTTCATGCCCGACCCGCAGACCTTGTTGATGGTGGTGGCGCCGCAGGCATCCGGCAGCCCTGCGCCCCGCATTGCCTGGCGGGCGGGCGCCTGCCTGACTCCGGCGCTGATGACGTTGCCCAGCACCACCTCGTTCACCGTTTCCGGCTCTATGCCGCTGGCTCTAAGCGCAGCCGAGATGGCGTGAGCGCCCAGTTCCGGGGCTTCCAGGGCGGCCAGGCCGCCCTGGAAGCTGCCGATAGGGGTGCGTGCCGCGCTCAGAATGTAGGCCTGACTGGTCATTGGCGGGTCGTCTGTTGGTTTGCTTGCCGCCGATTGTAACCCCTGGCTCAGGCTTCCTTGAAGCGGGGAATCAGCTCCACGAAATTACACGGCTTGAAGGTGACATCCAGCTGGTAGTGCAGGATGCGCTCCCAGCCGGTGCGCACGGCGTTGCTGGATCCGGGCAGCGCGAAGATCAGCGTAGCGTTGGCGATTCCGCCGACGGCTCGCGATTGGATGGTCGAGGCACCGATCTCATCGTACGATATCTGTCGAAACAGCTCCCCGAAGCCGAGAATCGTCTTGTCGAACAGCGGGATAAGCGCCTCCGGCGTGCTGTCTCTACCGGTGAAACCAGTGCCGCCGGTGGTGAGTACCACGCTGATGTCCGGGTCCGCAATCCACTGGGAAGCCGTCGCCCGAATCTGGTAGATGTCGTCCCGCACCAGGGTGCGCTGCACCAGCTGATGGCCGTCGGCCCCCAGCAGTTGGACCAGCAGGTCTCCGGATTTGTCGTCGGCGGCGGTTCGGGAATCGGAGATGGTCAGCACGGCGCAGTTGAGGACGGTCATGGTTGGGGCTCCAGCGTGGCGGTCGAGGCAGTTTGCCAGCATTGCAATTCTGTGGGTTTTCTCAGGAAAATCGGCCACTTACATCCTGGTTTGTTTGCGTATCCCCAGGCAAGTGGCTAGAGTACCGGCAATCTTACACTGAGTCCCGGAAGCCGTGGAAAAGCAGCTTATCGAAGGGGATCGGCTCTATGTCATCGCCGAGAACCTGGCTAAAGATTTCTCTTTGTTTCCACGCGCGGAAGTTGACGATCCCCTGCCAGGGCTGCTCGGCGCCCGCGACATCCTGCGGCGCAAAGAGCGTCTGTCGAAACTCGATGTCGATTCTTATATAGAAACGGTGGTGGCGAGAGCCGAAGACCCCGCGCGAACAGCCGCGCCGGAGGTCATCCGGCAGCTCGGTCGGGTGCTCGAAGAGGAAGCCGACGGGCCCTTCTACGCAGCAAGCGTGCAGATGGATTTTCTGGGCGATCCGCGCACCATTGGGTTCATCGCCCAGAACCGGGCGGTGAAAAACGGCGTATGGATGCCTCAGCACCATCTGGCGGCGGCTCGTCGTATCCAGTTGTACTCACAGCGTTCCATCCCCATCGTCACGCTGATGGATACCCCCGGTGCGGACGCAGAAGAGGCGGCGAACCGCGAAAACCAGGCACACAGCATCTCCCGGCTGATCGCCGAGATGAGCAACGTCGACGTGCCGAACGTGGGAATCGTATTCGGACTCGGCTACAGCGGCGGCGCCATTCCGCTGGCAGCCAGCAACATGATTCTCTCGGTGCGCGACGGTGTCTTCAGCACCATTCAGCCCAAGGGTCTGGCCAACATTGCCCGTCGTCTGAACCTGTCCTGGCAGGAGTGTGCCAAATACGTGGGGCTATCGCCGTTTGAGCTGTACGCTCAGGGCAACATTGATGGTGTCATTGACTATGCGCCCGGGGAAACGGGCGAGCAGTTTGAAAACCTGCGCCTGGCCATCGTGCACGGGCTGATGCGGGTCGAGGACAAGGCCAAAGAGTTCGTGGCCGAGAACCCCTATATCCTCGATCATTACCGGCAGAGCCTGCAGCGCTATCTCAATCCCTCCGAACATCTGCAGGTGATGCAAGCCACGGCCTCCCTAAAGCTCACCCGCAACCCCACGGAATACCTGAACGTCTTCGGCGTGGCTTTCAGATATCTACGCTATCTGAAGGTCCGTCAGCGCATAAAAGCGACCAGCAAGAGTCAGTACGGACGTCTCGCGGACCAGGAGCTGCCCAAGGGCGAGCTGGACGTGCGCGCGGATTTCGAGCGGCGGCAGACGTTCCTGCGCTGGATGCAGGATCCCGACCGGATCGTTTACGACGATCAGCTCTCGCGGGCCTGGAAAAACTACAACGAGAAGAAGCAGGCGGTACATGACGAGCGGGGGCGCATCGCCCAGCTGATTTTCGGCGAGCCCAAGAAAAACTACGAAGACGCCCGAGCTTTCCTGCTGTCGGCGGTGGGTGTCTTTCTCTACAACCGCTGGAAATCGGACTCGCTGGGCAATTTGCGGGCGCTGCGTGAAGTCCTCGGTCGCCCCGATGACGTCCGCCAGATGCTCAAGGTAGAGGATATCTCCAATCCTCAGGGTCTGGCGCTTGCTCTGGGTACCGATCCGCTGCTGCTGCCGCGACTGCGGGAAAGGTTCAGCCACGAGGGCAAGAAACTGCTTCGCAAGTCCGGGGTGGAAGAGAAGTCGGACGTATATCTGTTCAATCAGCTGACGAGCGAGCTCAACCTCGTGTTGACCGACGGACCCCTGACAAACGCGCTCCAGGGCGATCTCGGGCCAGCGGCGATAGCAGTGCAGGCCGCGCGTGGCTCGGATATCGCTGTCAATCGGGCGATTCTCCAGGACCGCTTCGGCGAGTTTCTGAAACCCCCTTTTATAGACGGCACGCCGGTACCGTTCAGCGATATGACCGTGCTGGACGTGCTGGTGTCGGATGACCTGCGCCGGGATTTCATGACCGAGTGCGAGAGCCTGCTCCTGTTCGACTCGGTATACGATCAGATCATCGCCAACCTGGATTCTATCGCGGAAGAGGCCCAGTCCTCTCAGGCGCTCTCTAAGGATTCTCTGGGCAAGCTCATTGAAACCACCCTGAGCCTGGCTGCCAAAGGCGTTACCCTGGGCTCGCTCGTGGTTGATCAGTCTGAGGAGGATGTTGTCCGGCGCCTGAGACTTCAATTCAACGACTGGTATCTGCGGGTGATGAAGATGCCAAAGGGCGGGGAGTTCTTCCGTTCCGTTGAAGAATGGAAAAAGACCAGCTTTCCCTATCTGTCAGATACGCTTTTCGTCGTTGTCACACATCTGTTCGAATCCCTGCTGACGTCCTACATCCAGTCCGAACGGGATGGCAAGTCTTACTCCGGTCGAATCGCGCCAAAGAATATAGGCCGTCGCAAGGACTTCTGGAATCGACTCAACATGGCTTATCGCGATCTGTTGATGCAGAACGTGCTGCGGCGATTCAAGAATCAGAGCGCGGTCGCGTACAATCGTTTCGTCGACGAGTTTTTCGTGGATTTCGAAGAGCGCTTCAGCAATCTTTTGAGCTCTGATCCCTGCACCTTTCCTGGCTTCCGGCTTTCCATAGAGCAGGCGCTGAAGCGGGGGGTTCCGCCCTGTGGCATCGTCACCGGGATAGGCACCTTCCGCGGCGGAGAGGGTGGCGTTCGCGTTGGCGTCGTCATCTCCAACGTTGAATTTCAGGCTGGCTCGTTCGATATGGCCAGCGCGGAAAAATTCTGCCGCCTGCTGGTAGAGTGTGCCGAGCAACACCTGCCGGTTGTCTGCTTCATTTCGTCCGGTGGCATGCAGACGAAGGAAGGCGCTGGTGCGCTGTTCTCAATGGCAGCGGTAAATGATCGGATTACCCGCTTTGTGAGGGATCACGACCTGCCGGTGATTGTTTTTGGTTTTGGCGACTGTACCGGCGGTGCTCAGGCAAGCTTTGTCACTCATCCGCTCGCCCAAACCTACTACCTTTCCGGGACCAGCATGCCCTTTGCGGGGCAGATTGTTGTGCCTTCGAATCTGCCGCTGAACTCGATTCTGTCTAACTATCTGTCCCAGGTGCCCGGCGCCATGCAGGGTTTGGTGCGGCATCCCTTTCTCCCCGAGCTGGACGACGAGCTGCGCCGCATCGACACCGAGGTGCCGGTTCCGGTGGAGTCCGTCCAGGATGTCGTCGGCCGCGTGCTCTCCGGAGGTTTCAGTCAGCAGCGCCCGGTTGTGGTGGCGCACCGTCCCAAATATACGGAGCGGGATCTGCTTCGTCCGGTCAAGCGCACGCTGATTCACGCGCGCGGGTGCACTGCGGCCAAGCTCATCCGCGTCGCGCAGAAGAACGGGATCGAGGTGGTGCTCATTCAATCCGACCCGGATATGGAATCCGCCGCGGTGGATATGTTGCGGCCTGTGGACACCCTTGTCTGCATCGGCGGCAACACGCCGGACGAGAGCTACCTGAACGCTGCAAGCGTGCTCAGGGTCGCGGAACACGAGGGCGCGGATTCGCTGCACCCTGGGATCGGTTTTCTTTCGGAGAACGCACAGTTTGCCGAGCTTGTCCGTTCGCATGGCATCAACTTCATCGGCCCGCCGGTATCCAGCATGGACACCATGGGCAACAAGTCAAACGCCATCAACACCGCGCTGCGTCTCAAGGTGCCGGTCGTTCCTGGCAGCCACGGCATTATGACCGACGTAGAGCGGGCGGCGGAAGTGGCCGAGGGCATTGGCTACCCGGTGCTCATCAAGGCCGTGCATGGCGGTGGTGGTAAGGGCATTCAGGTGGTCGAGAATGCCTCGCAGTTCCACGAACTGTTCCATCGCGTCACCGCGGAAGCTCGCAGCGCCTTCGGCAACGGCGACGTATATCTGGAAAAGTACGTCACCTCGCTGCGGCATATCGAAGTTCAGCTTCTCAGAGATACCCATGGCAATACCCGCGTACTTGGCCTGCGCGACTGCAGCGTTCAACGTGACAAGCAGAAGGTGTTCGAGGAGTCGGAGTCCACCATGCTGCCGGAAGCGCTCGTGGAATCCGTGCTGGCGCATACCGCTGCGATTGCGGAAGAGGTGGGTTACGTCGGCGCCGGCACCGTCGAGTTCATCTACGACCTGAAATCCAACGCCGTTTACTTCATGGAGATGAATACGCGGCTTCAGGTAGAGCACCCGGTTACCGAGTGGGTGTCCGGGGTCGACATCGTGACCCAGCAGTTCCGCATTGCCTCCGGTGAATCCATCGCGGACATCGAGATTCAGAACAACGGCTATGCCATCGAAGCCAGGGTTACTGCTGAACGAGTGCAGGTGGCGTCAAATGGTAGTCTGGTTTTTCGCCCCCACCCCGGGGAGATTCGCGAGTTCGAATTTCCCCAGGAAGACGGCGTTGAGATCATTGCCGCCCAGGCGCCCGGCAAGTTTGTGTCCCCCTATTACGACAGCATGATCGCGCAGGTCATCGTGCACGCGGCGGACCGGGCCAGCGGCATCGCGAAGCTTGACGATTATCTTGGCAGGGTGAATGTCACCGGAATCTGTACGAATATCCCACTGCTCAAAAGGGTGCTCAAGGACGATGTGTTTCAGAAGGGCGAGTACGACACCAACTACCTGCCGCAACTTCTCCAGCGCATCGACGTTAACGTCCTCATCGGCGAGATCGAAGGATCGGCGGGAGAAATGTCCAGCGCCATCGATCTTGACGCCATCCGCATCGAGGCCAGCGACGAGCTCAAGGTTCTTGCTCCGTCGACGGCCATCTTCTACACAACGCCGACGCCGACGGAACCGGAGTTTGTCGCTGTTGGCGATCGAATAGGCGTGGGGGATACCTTGGGACAGCTGGAGGCGATGAAGATATTCACCCCCCTGCGGCTGTCAGATTTCAATACCGATGTCGAGCTTTACGAAGCGGAACGCCAGTACGAGGTTACCCGAATCAACATGGCCAGCGGCCAGCAGGTGAATGCCGGCGACCTGCTGTTTGTCGTCAAACCTGTTTGAAGAGAGCAATCCATGGTACAGCTGACTACCCTTTCCGCAAGCGCATCTAATGACGAAATCCTCAGTGTCGTGCACAAAGATGGCGCCGTCGTTCTCAAAGACATGCTCGGTGCTGCGGAGCTGGATGGGCTGATGGGCGAACTGCGCCCTTACATGGACGCCACCCGATTCGGCCAGGATGCGTTTACGGGCTTCAAGACGACGCGGACCGGAGCGCTGGTCGCTCGCTCTCCAGCCTGTCGCGAGCTGGTGCTCAACCCGAAAGTGCTGGAGGCCACGCGGATTTTTCTCGAGCCGTACTGCGCGCGGGTTCAGCTGCACCTCGCTCAGATCATCCGTCTAGGCCCAGGCCAGCCGCAGCAAATGATCCATCGTGATCGATGGGCCTGGGGCAAGTATCTGCAGGGCGTGGAACCGCAGTTCAATACCATCTGGGCGCTGACCGACTTTACCCGGGAAAACGGGGCGACTCACGTTGTGCCAGGCAGCATCAGCTGGCCTGACGATCGAGTGGCAAAACCTGAAGAGACGTGTCAGGCGGAGATGGCGGCGGGCTCGGTGCTGCTGTATACGGGCTCGGTGTTTCACGGCGGTGGCGAGAATCGCTCCTCCGGAGACCGCATCGGGCTGAACATCACTTACTCGCTTGGTTGGTTGCGGCAGGAGGAGAACCAGTATCTTTCCTGCCCGCCGGAGGTCGCCCGCGAGCTTCCTCCGGCGCTGCAGGACCTGCTGGGCTATACCCTCGGCAGCTATGCGCTTGGCTACTACACGCCGCCGCTGCCCCCAGGGGAAGGTCCTGAAGTCGTTGGTCCTGAATATGCGCTTGGCCGAGAGATCAGCGGCGAAGGTATTGGCAGCGCTGAGCTGCTCGATGCGGTAACGGCGGCGGACACCAAGCGCGGCTGACCGCTGCTCGGCGACAGGCATTGCGTTTGAAGCACTGGCATTTCGCCCATTCGTTGTCACTACCCCCGGCAGGCGCATCCCTGGCTATTCATTACGGCCATTCTCAGGGATCTGCTGCGGGTGCTACCGCTGCCCATCAGCCTGCTGCTGGTGGGTGAAGAATTTCGGTTTCGAGCTTCGGCGGGCGTCACCCTCAGCTTTCTGCCGAA
>JAHEEG010000097.1 GCA_024640825.1 Gammaproteobacteria bacterium | reverse complement strand
TTGTGCGCCTGGAAACGCGACCGGCCAACATCGAGGGTAAGGGACGAATCGCCGCACGCGACCTGGTGATCAACAGCCTGCGAATGCGTCCGGAGCGGATCATCGTCGGCGAGGTTCGCGGCGAGGAAGCTCTGGACATGCTGCAGGCCATGAACACCGGTCACGATGGCTCCCTCACCACCATCCACGCCAACACCCCACGGGATGCCCTGGGCCGGGTAGAGAACATGGTGTCGATGACGGGGATCTCTTTCCCGGTAAAGACGCTGCGTGAGCAGATCGCGGCCGCCATCGACGTGGTCATCCAGGTGGAGCGTCACGAAGATGGCAGGCGCAGGGTCGTCAGCCTGGCCGAGATAAGCGGCATGGAAGGCGACATCATCACGATGTCAGACTTGTTCGTTTTCGAGCGCCGCGGCCGCGACGAGGACGGCAATGTTCTGGGCGAGCTCAAGCCTACCGGGATCATCCCAGGGTTCTTTCGGGACCTCGACGCCAAGGGCGTCAAGATTCCAATTGAAGTGTTCGATTCTTCCACAGGAGACGTGTGATGCAGGGAGACGGCGGGCTCATATTTATAGGACTGGTCTTTGCCGCAGTTTTCCTGCTCGCTCAGGGCCTGGTAGTTCCGGTATTCGGTGAGAGCCGGGTGATGGCAAAGCGGCTGAAGCAGCGGCTGCGCCAGATAGACAAGAGCGAAGATCAGACCATTACCTCGCTGCTGCGCGAGAAGTCCCTGAAGAAACTCTCGCCGTTCGAGCGACGGCTCGAGTCTCTGCCCTGGATGGAATCGCTGTCAGCACGGATCGCTCAGTCCGGAAACAACATATTGGCATACCGGCTCGTGCTGAGGTCATTCTTCCTGATGATTGCGGCCGGTATCCTGACCTGGCAGCTCTCCCGATCCCTGGAGCTGACGGTTCTGCTGACGGCTGTCGGCGCGGCGTTGCCGTTCTGGAAGATCTCCAAAGATCGACGCAACCGGCTGGCAAAGTTCGAAGAGCAACTGCCTGACGCCATCGACGTCATGCAGCGCGCGCTGAAGGCCGGACACCCGTTCAACGGCACGCTGAAGCTCGTCGCGGAGGACATGGATCAGCCCATCGCAAGAGAGTTTGAACTCACGTTTGCAGACATCAACTACGGCAATGACGTCCGCCGGGCCATGCTGGGCCTGCTCGAGCGGGTGCCCAGCGTCACGGTCATGGCGCTGGTGACATCAATACTGGTGCAGAAGGAAACGGGCGGTAATCTGGCAGAGATACTCGCGCAGATCTCCAAGGTAATTCGCAGCCGATTTCAACTGCAGCGTCGTGTGCGCACCCTGTCCGCAGAAGGGCGTATGTCGGCATGGGTGCTGGCCATGGTTCCCCTGCTGCTGTTCGGCGTCATGATGTTCACCAACCCGGAGTATCTGCCCGTGATGTTCGAGGACCCGACGGGACAGCAGATGCTGGGCTTCGCCTGCGTCTGGGGCGCCATCGGCGTCTATTTCATTCGTCGCATCATTCGGATCGAAGTCTAGGAGACTGACATGCAGTGGTTATACGACCTCTTTTACGGAATCGCCGACAATCCGGAGTCGATGCGGGTGGCGGTGGTGATGATAGCGGGCCTGTCTGCAGCGGTGCTGGGCCTGGGGGTCATCTTTATCTTCATGGGCGTAGCCGACCCGATTCGGCGCCGCATGTCGCACTTCCATGGCAACGAGGCGCTGGAGGATGGCCGTCGGGTCTTCAGCATCGAGACGCTGCTCGGACCCATCACCCAGTACGTGCTGCCCAGCGAGGAAATGGAGCGCAGCCGGGTCATCGCCAAGCTCGCGTACGCTGGGTTCCGCGCGCCGAACGCGCTGCAGGTGTTTTACTCCATCAAGGCCGTGCTTGTTGTAACTTTGCCCGCCATAGCGATCCTGGCCATGCAGTTTTTTCCCCAGCTGCAAACGCAGATGGTTTTGCTCTACGCCCTGGGTGCCGCCAGCGCTGGTCTGATCGGTCCGTCCTACGTTCTGGACAAGCTGGTAGCCCGGCGCATGAAAAGACTCCGGGATGGCTTCCCGGACGCGCTTGACCTGCTGGTCGTCTGCGTGGAGTCGGGCCTCGGCCTGACCCAGGCGCTCCAGCGCGTAGCGGATGAACTGGCGGTCAGTCACACCGAACTCTCTCTCGAGCTTGCGGTTGTCAACGCGGAAATCCGCGCCGGCGTCGACCGGATGAAAGCGCTCCGCAACCTCGCCGACCGGACCGGTCTGGAGGACATCAAGGGGCTGGTCAGCCTGCTGGTGCAGGCGCTCAAATTCGGTACCGGCATCGCCGACTCGCTGCGCATCTACTCCGAGGAATTTCGCGACAAGCGCATGCAGAAGGCAGAAGAACAGGCGGCCAAGATCGGCACAAAAATGATCTTCCCGCTCATCCTCTTCATGTTCCCGGGATTCTTCGTGGTCGCTCTGGGGCCAGCGGTTCTGCGACTGATGACCGTGTTTCGGGATTTCTAGGCCACTTCAGAATCCAAAATCAGGCGTAACAGGGACAAATGGACTTGAAAGGGACAACAAGAATGAAACGCATCAGCCTGCTGGCGATCTGCCTGTCACTGTTTCTCGGCGGCTGCGCCAGCACGGGCGCCAAGGAAACCTCGGTGATCTCCGACGATGCGCCGGTCGACAAGATCGTCGCCAAAGCGGATGAGGCTGCGATTGGCGGCGACTATCTGGCAGCATCCACCCTGTATCGACACGCGCTCAGCATCGAGCCGGAAGTAGATGTCTGGTATCGGCTCGGAATGTCGCTGGTCATGCTGGATGAACAGAAACAGGCTTTGTGGGCGTTCAGCAACGTTCTCGAAGAGGAACCGGAGCACAGGGGCGCACTGCAACAAGTAGCCCTCTATCTCACTTCCAAGGGAGAAGGGGAAAAGGCGCGAACTTACCTCAATCGACTGCTCGCAGTCGATCCAGACAACTGGCGTGCCCACAACGCGCTGGGTGTAGTGGCCGACCTCGCAGGAGCACCGGACGAGGCAGCTGCCCACTACCGGACAGCGATCGAGCTCAATCCCGACGCGGCAATGCTGTGGAACAACCTCGGCTATTCGATGTATCTCAATGAAGACATGCTGAGCGCCGAGGAGAACATTCGCAAAGCGTTGACATTGAATCCCGGCTACAGCCCGGCGAAGCGCAACCTGGCCCTGATCCATGCTCGCCAGGGACTTTATTCCGAAGCGCTGAAAGTCATGCTGACCGCGGAGAACGAAGCCACCGCCTTCACCGACATCGGGGTGCTAGCGCTCAAGCTGGGTGACTATGACCAGGCAGAAATACTTCTCGCGGAGGCTGTACGGCGCTCTCCCACCTATAACCCTGAGGCCAGCCGCAATTTAGCAGCAGCACGCGAGGCCTTGCGGAAGACTGCGAGCAACGGTTGAGTCTCAGCCTGCAGGGCCCTGGCCCCGCAGGCCGACCTCTGCCAGATAGATCAGCCCGTCCGTCACATCGATTTTAACCGCGCACCATGAATGCGATTCACGAAAAAAAATATTAGCAAATTCATATGTTTGGCGGATCTATCTGCCCGGGCCTTGACCTGGACCCGCTTTATCCACAGTGACTTCCCGGCGCTCGGCACGTTCCGCACCGGATATCCCCAGGCTTTCCACAGGCAGATGCGGAGATTTCACTGGTCAAGGGATAACCAGCTGGTAACCTGTCTCCAGGGTTGAGGGGCAGGAAGCCAACCGGAAACGGAAAGCGGAAAACCCAGCAGCCAAGATCCAAACCAGGATCGGGGTTCCCGGACGGTAACGGGGGCTCACAGGGAGCAGAAACCGGGTACACGGGAAAGCTCCAGCCCGGATCGGTTCGCCGCGACGGGAAGGAGCCAGAAGCTTCCGGACCTTTTGTCGGTGGCAATCGGCACAGGCGACGTAGCAAGGCGTCGAAAAATAACGGCTCGACCCGAGTCATCGACTGTGGAATTTTCCGGCGACGGCCGGAGGGAAGAAGCAGCCGAGGGGAATGGCCCGAGCAGCCACGGTCTTTGACCGGGACTGCCAGGCCAGGAACCGAAACTTAGAGAACCCCGCCTGGTGCGGGGTTTTCCTTTTCTGGATCACGAAATGTCACCGGCGTCACTTCGAACCGTCAAGCACTGATGTCCCTAAGTTTCAGGCAGCGCATAGCTGAGCAGCGCGCCAGCAAAACCCATCAGCGACAGCACGGCAATAACGCCACCGTAGCCAATCAGCGAAACCAGGCCGCCGACGGATCCGACCACCAGCAGCAGCACGCCGATTAAGCTGTTGCTGACCGCGACATAGTCCGTGCGCCGATTTCCCGAGGCCAGATCAACCACGTACGTCTTGCGGCCAACGCGCACGCCGTTGTGGGCAACACACAGCACGAAGTAAGCGGCAGGCACAAACCAGGCGGTACCGACGAGGTTGGGGAACAGCAGGTCCGCTGCGAAGACCACCGCGCCTGTGCCCGCCGTGATCAGCGCTGCGATAAACATGACCCGCTTGCTCGAACGATCTGCCGCCCTGCCCCAGACTGGCGCGCTGACCAGACTCGCCAGCCCATCCGCCAGCACGAACAAGCCGAGCAGATAGGTCACCGAGCCCAGCGCGCCCTGTGCCAGCGCCACGTAGAATGGGGCGCTGAGCGCGGAGCACATGAGCAAGGCCCGGGCCATGACGAACCTGCGGAAAGGTTTGTCGTCGCGCAGAATGCTTAGTCGCTTGAGGGCCTCCACGGCCGCGTTGCCGCCGCCGGCCGTTTCCCCGGCGTATTCACGCACCCGGGAATAAATGAGCGCCGCAACGATCCACAGCGAGCCGGCACCGACGAGCAGCCACCCCAGCGTGGTGACCTGGGAATCCCGCGGCGAGAGTATCAGGAACAGGGCGACCCCAAGGGTCACCAGTCCGGCCGCACTGGCCGACCAGCCGGTCAGCTGTCCGCGCTTGCGTTTCGGAATGGTCTTACCGAGCACGTCTTTGGCGGCGACGGAGCAGAACCCCCGCGCCAGACTGAACAGCACTACCAGGCTGAGGATCGCCCATCCAGCGCCGCTACCTGTCAGCATCAAGACCACGCCACCGATGCCCAGAATACAGAATGCCTGTGCCAGACTCCCGACGACCCAGACCCATTTTCTCACCGGCACGCGTCGTATCACGCCCCCGATGAAGAGCTGGGGAATCATCGAACCGGATTCCCGGACCGGCACCAGCAGGCCCAGCACAAAGGCTGGCGCGCCGACCGCAGTCGTGACCCACGCCAACACCGTCTTCGGGCTGGCAACCGCGTCGCCCAGCTTGGTGAGGAAATTGCTGAGGAGAATCAGCAGAAAATTCTGCGGCGTCTCGACGCAGGCAGCGTCGGATATGTCCTCGCAGACCCGGGCATCTTCCTCGTCCGTCAGCTTCAGGTACAGGTCTTCCGCCAGCGCGGAACCCTGCGCCGCGCTCATTTCAGATTCCGCGCTTTCATGCCCGACAGGATACTTCGAAGCCAACCAACAATGCAGCTGCCGGGACGATCGAGTAAAGTGTGTCCTGCACAGAGACCACATCAAAATCAGGATTTTAAGTTCGCATGACGGATTCCTCCGGTGGCCTCCCCCTCCCACCGCTGACGAACACTCGGAAGGGCAAACCGCGCAGGCTGGGTGTCGAGCTCGAGATGAAAGGTCTGGACATCGATACGCTGTCCGCGCTGGTGGCCGCACACCTCAATGGCAAGGTGAAGCCCGCGAGTCGGTACGAGCACGAGATCAGCGGCGATTCGGCCGGCAAGTGGAAGGTGGAACTGGACTTCGACTACCTCAAACAACGCGGTCGCCAGGAGAGCGAGACCGACGGGCTGGCTGCGCAGCTGGACGGGGCTGCCGAGGATGTGCTCGCCGCCGGCGCGGAGCTGCTGGTGCCCATGGAGGTGGTCAGCCCGCCGCTGCCGATGACGCGTCTCGGCGAGCTGCAGGGCTTGATCACCAAGCTGCGGGACGCGGGCGCACGCGGCACTCGTGACGGCCTGACCTTCGCGTTCGGCATGCATCTCAATCCGGAGCTGCCTGACACCGACGTCGACACCATAACCCGCTACCTGAAAGCCTATCTGTGCCTGTTCGACTGGCTCAAAGCCCGCGCCGAGGTAGACCTGATGCGACGGGTTACCGTATACATCGACCCGTTCCCCACGAATTACGTTCGCAAGGTGGTCGATCCGGACTACTGGCCCGACATGCCCAAGCTCATCGACGACTACCTGGCAGACAACCCTACCCGCAACCGTGCCCTGGACATGCTGCCGCTGTTTGCCTTTGTCGACGAGCACCGAGTGAAAGCGGCGGTAGATGACCCACGCATCAAAGCCAGACCCACGCTGCACTATCGATTGCCCAACTGCGAGATCGACGAGCCAGGCTGGGACATAGCCAGCGCATGGAAAGACTGGCTGCAGGTAGAACACCTGGCCGTGGACAAGTCGCGGCTGAACGACCTGTGCGGGCACTATCTGGAACATCTCCAGGCACCCATCGGGCGGCTGGTTAATGACTGGGCCGAGCAGCTGGAACCATGGCTGAAGGATCCGGCAGACCTCTGATCGCTGTCACGGGACCGCGCCGAGGTGCAGCAGCCCCCCGGCTGTGCGTTGCCGCGGGCATCTATCTGGCCGGCGGGCGCACCGTGCAGCTGTCACCCGCGACGCCCGAAGCAGGGAGCCCCTATCAGGGGGTGGTGATCACCGGCGGTCATGACGTCGATCCCGTGCTTTACGCCGAAGAGTCACAGGTGCTGCCGCAGTACGACCCGGAGCGGGACGCCTTCGAGTCAGCTATCATCGACGACGCGCTGCAGCGAAGCCTGCCGCTGCTGGGAATCTGCCGAGGGGCGCAACTGCTCAACGTTCGTCTCGGCGGGAATCTGCATCAGGATCTGCGCAACCATCGCGAGCACACATCCCATCGCCGCACCATATTCCCGCTGAAAACGCTGCTGGTCGAGCGGAACACCCGATTGCATGCGCTGCTCGAGGCCGAGCGCGCCAGTATCAACAGTCTGCACAACCAGAGCATCGCACGGGTCGGCAAGGGCCTCGACGTGTCCGGTCGAGATCTCGACGGCATTGTTCAGGCCGTTGAGGATCCGCAGCGTCGATTCCTGCTGGGCGTGCAGTGGCATCCAGAGTTTCTCCTGCTGTCCCGCCAACAGCGGGCGCTTTTCTACGCGCTGGTGCAAGCGGCCAGGGACCAGCAACCTTAATCGATGGGGCCCTATCTCAGCCTGTTTCTGGTGTCCTTTCTCGCCGCCACCCTGCTGCCCGCCTACTCGGAGGTCGTCTTCGCCGGATTGCTGGCAGCCGGCCACGACCCGCTGACCCTTTGGCTCTGGGCGACAACGGGCAACACCCTCGGCTCTGCGGTGAACTGGCTGCTGGGCCGCTACCTGCTGCATTTTCGAGAACGGCGCTGGTTTCCATTCAGGCCGGAGACCCTAGATCGCGCCCAGCACTGGTTTCAGCGCTTCGGGGTGTGGTCGCTGCTGCTCGCCTGGGCACCCGTCGGCGGTGACGCGCTGACCTTTGTTGCCGGCATCATGCGGGTGCGGTTCGATGTCTTCATTGTGCTGACGGGAATTGGCAAGGGTACCCGCTACGCCGTGCTGCTGGGGCTGGTGAGCTGGATCGGGACCACGCTGACAAGCCAGTGAGCGGCGAGGAATAGTTCCGCGCGGCAATCGGAAACCCTGTACAGTGGTCCGGTCTGCAACAGCAGACTGGACCGAGCGCTTTCTTCCGGTGCTCTTTGACAGTGCACTTCCGACCCATCTGCAGGACATCCATGCCATCGTTCCGCGTCCGCTATCACACCCTGGAGTTTGACACGGTCGACATACATCTGCGCACCCTGCGCGACAAACAGCAGTTTGCTGACGACGCGGGCGAAGCCGAGAGATTAGGTATTTCTTCGGCAACCTGGCCGCTGTTCGGCGTCGTGTGGGCTTCCAGCCAGGTCCTTGCGCACTTCATGTTCAAACACGAAATCGAGGGCTTGAGAATTCTCGAGGTCGGCTGCGGCATCGGCCTGACGAGCCTGGTGCTCGGCCAGCGCAGCGCCGACATTACAGCCACAGACCAGCATCCGGAAGCCCAGCGATTCCTCGAGCAGAACGTTTTACTGAACGGGCTGGCACCCATCCCGTTCGTCCGAGCCGGATGGGCCGACGAAGATTGCGGTCTGGGAGAGTTCGATCTCATCGTCGGCAGCGACCTACTCTATGAACGCCCGCAAGTGGAGCTGCTGGCCGGCTTCATCGACCGGCATGCCAAAGCGCACTGCGAAGTAATCATCGTCGACCCGGGCCGGGGTCAGATGTCACGTTTCAGTCGGTCGATGGAAAGCCTGGGCTACGTCCACGCCTGCCACTCCCCCGAACCCGCCGACTATCTGGCGAAACCTTTTCGCGGCCAGATAGTGCGGTATGCGCGCTAGCGCTGCAGGCTCACAGAGTGACAAGCGCCCCGACGCTCTGCGCCTGCCCTAAACCCGCACGTTACGCACGCAGCCATTCTTCAGCATCGGCTGATCGCCGGGCTGATAGGTCAGCACAATCGCGCGACGCTGCTGCGGCGAGTAGTTGGGCTGTGATCCGTGAACGGCATGGGGGCTGAAGAATATCAGCGACCCCGCCGGCACCTCCAGCGCTACCTGTCGGGATTCGTCGAAATGCTCCGGGCTGGTAAAAAATCCACCCAGCTGCGAGCCGTCGCTGGTCCCTGGCAGACACCCCTGACGATGGCTGCCGCGCACGATGCGCAGGCAGCCGTTGGCCTCGCTGGCGTCATCAATCGCGAGCAGGACGTTTGGCAGCAGGTCGACATGGTCACAGTCATGGATCCAGTAGGGTGAATCCTGATGCCAGCCGAAGCCGGACCCGTTCCCCGCAGTCTTCAGATTGAGCTTGGCCGTCCACAGCGCGATGCGCCCCTGATCGATCAGCCCGCACATAGGCCGCACAATACGCGGGTCATCGACCAGGGCGTCGAACGTGGCATCGAGTTCATGAACCGGTTCGATCACCCTCACCGCCTCGCTATCCGGCGCGTGTTCGAACTGGACCGTTACATGGTCGGCATCGACGAACCGCTTGCCGTCGAGGTAGTAGGTGCGCCCACTCCTGCTCAGCCGCTGCGCGACGGTCACCGCAGTTCCGGCGGCCATACGAAGCAGCTCCAGTTCATTCGGCCGGAAGGCGGCTTCCCGGACAAAGAATCCGTCTTCCCGATAACGGGTCAGTTCTGCGGATGAGAGTTCGGGTGAACGCTGGCGCAACTTCGACTTCTTACCCATTCATGTCTCGATCTTGCCCCAACGCCACGAAGCGCGCCACAGGAAGGTCGGAACCGGCAGGCGCGCTAGTTCCCAACAAGCACCCGGCGCTAAGGCGTCGGCCGGGTAATGAGAAACGCGCTGATGGCGATGAACAGCGCGCCCGTGATCGCCGGGATGATCCAGCCTGTCGTCTGCAGGTACATGATCACCCAGCTGAGGGTCATCAGGCAGCAGGCGGTCCATTTCGCGCGGGTAGACACTGCGCGGCTCTGCTCCCAGGCAATGAGCACGGCGCCGAACCGCGGATGCTCGTAAAGCCAGCGGTGCAGCGCCGGTGACCCACGGGGTGCAGCCCAGGCTGCGAGCAGCAGGAACGGGGTAGTCGGCAACAGCGGTAGAAACGCACCAATAAAACCCAGTCCGACGCACAGATAGGCAAAGATCAGATAAAACAGGCTCCGGCGTTCCGGGAGCGCTATCCGGGGTTCAAATTCACCGTCAGCGCGGCCGGACAAGTTCGGTCACCGTCACCAACATGTCGTCCGGCAGCAGCAACGGACCATACTGGTTGTAGATGGCGACATCGGCGGCATCCCGGCCGTGCGCGATGGCGATTCGGGCGCCGTCGGCGTAGGGGCCCGATGGATCGAAGGTATACCAGACGCCACCAACGAAGGCTTCGAACCAGGCATGGACGTCCATGGGCTGCAGGCCCTGGAGATAGCCGACAACGAGACGTGCGGGGATGCACAGCGCCCGGCACAGGGCGATGCCGATGTGGGCCAGATCCCGGCACACCCCTTCACCCCGCTGGTTGACCTCGCTGGCCGATACGGGATAGGTGCTGCTCAGCGGCGTGTTGCGGATATTGAAACGCACCCAGTCCGCGATGGCCGCCACCTGACGGTAGCCCGGTGGACAATCGCCGACAATCTCCATAGCCATATCGCCGAATCGATCGGACTCACAGTACCGGCTGGGCAGAAGGTAGCCGAGCACGTCGAAAGGAAGTTGCGGCACCTCGACGAAAGGCGCGAACTCCGGCGCCGGCGGGCGTACCGTCACCATGACGTCCGCCGCGGTGAAGACCCGGAATTGGCCCTGCGGCGCAACAAGGCGCTGACACAGGTTGCCGAAGCCGTCGGTAAATTCTTCTACGGGAACGGCCGGAGTAAGGCGGTACTCTTCGCGCACGACCCACTGACCGGGGCCGCTGCGGGGTCGCAACATCAGCACCATGGGGGTTGGCAGCTCAACGCTGAAGGACAGCGAGCAGCTCGCCTGAAGCCAGGTTTCACTCATCGGCGGTAATCTGTCTCTTGGGCGATCACCCTAGCACAGATCTACCGGCCCTCGAGGGGAAGGAGCGGGCCGGTCAATACGGCTGAGGTTCGCGGGCGCCCTGTTCAGGCGGCCACGGGCCCGACCACGCGGCCGCTACGGCTGCCGGTCAGGGCATCATCGCGCAGAATGACCTCGCCGTTGCATATGGTGGCTTTGTAGCCCCGGGCATCCTGGATAAACCGCGGCGCCCCACCGGGGAAATCGTTGACGATTCTGGGCATCCGTTCTCCCAGCGCCGGCAGATCGATCACATTCAGATCTGCGCGCATGCCCGGTTGCAGCAGGCCGCGGTCGCCAAGACCCATGATACGGGCTGGTGCAGACGTCAGGCGCCGAACGGCCTCCTCCAGCGTATACAGACCGCGCTCGCGCACCCAGTAAGCGAGCACGAAGGTGGCCCAGCCGGAATCCATGATCTGGCTGACATGGGCACCAGCGTCGCCGAGACTGGGCAGACAGTAATCGGTGGTGATCAGCTCCGCCAGGCTGTCCAGATTACGGTTGAAGAATCGCACCACGAACAGGGCCCGACCGTCGGTCTCGTCCGCGTAGCGCAGCCAGGTGGCCGCAGGATCTTCCCCAGCTTCCCGGGCCAGGGTTTCCAGACTCTGCTCCGCTCCCACGGTGTAGTCGGGAACATCACCGCCACCAAGGTAGAAAGTCTGAGCGAGCTCCATGCGAGTGGGCTTTTCTGCGGCTTCGGCAAGCAGTCGAGCCCGGGTTCCGGCGTCGCGGATCATGCGCAGTCGCGTATCCAGCGGCGCAGCGCTGAGCGCCTTCCAGGTCGCGCCGCCCCACAGCGACATGCACTGCAAACCGGTAACAAAGCCGGAGCCGCGGGGTATGCAGATGGCGTTCACGTCCAGCCCATCGTCGCGCATGGTACGCACCGCATCGCTGACTTTGCGGCCAAACGAATAAGAGTTGCCCGCCGTCAGGCTGAACAGTACTCGGCCGCCGGACGCCTCCGCCTCTTTGCGCAGCAGCGCCAGCTCGCCTTCCATGTCGCCGCCGAGATTCAGCACATTCTGCATAAGGCCACCGTTGTCGCCCACCGCCCGAGCGATCGCCACCAGCTCTTCGTGACTTGCGTGGGTACCGGGAACGTGTCGTCCATCGGGCAGGTAATGGCCGAGAAAACGCGAGGTGGAAAAGCCCACGGCGCCCTTGCGAACCGCGTCACCCGCCAGTTCGGCCATCTGCTGTATCTCTTCCGGAGTCGCCTGCTCTGCCACGCCGCGTTCGCCCATGACGTAGTAGCGCAGCGCGCAGTGACCAATGAGACCGCCGACGTTGATCGCCGGGTTCAGTTTGCCTACCGAGTCGAGATATTCGCTGTAGCTCTCCCAGTTCCAGGGCAGACCGCTGAGGATAGCCTCCCGCGGAATGTCCTCTACGGTTTCCATCATGCCGGCCAGCAATTCACGATCGCCGGGCCTGCAGGGCGCAAAAGTGACGCCGCAGTTGCCCAGCAGTGCCGTCGTCACGCCGTGATGACTGATGGGCGTGAGCATCGGATCCCAGCCGATCTGTGCATCGAGATGGGTGTGAACATCGACAAAACCCGGCGTCACGATGTGTCCCTGGGCATCGATTTCATCAGCCCCGGTCCCGTCTATCTGACCAATGGCGGTGACAAGGCCGTCGTCGATGGCGACATCCGTGCGCACGGCCGGAGATCCGGAGCCGTCCACCAGCGTGCCGTTTCTGATGATGAGTTCGTGAGCCATGGTTTCCCCCTGAGCTTTCGCCGTCCGCCGTCCGCCGACAGCCACTGACTATTATGTTCAACAGCGTACGATGCCGGATTTCGGGCGATCCTGCAATTTGCCGGCGTCCGCAATGGCTCAGTCGTCCTGCTCAGGGAGCGCGTAGGAGCCGTCCTCGTCATGTATCTCCCGCCCCGTGACCGGTGGGTTGAAGACGCAGACCATGCGCAGCTCGGTGTACGACTTCACGATGTGGCGGTCGTGCTTATCCAGGGCATAAAGGGTGCCCGGGGCGAGCTCGTGCATCTCGCCAGTGGCCACAGCGGTGATGCTGCCGGTGCCGGTATAGCAGAAGACGGCTTCCAAGTGGTTCTTGTACCACATCTGCAGCTCCAGGCCTGGCGGCAGCACCGTCTCGTGCAGGGAGTAACCCATGCCATCGCTTTTCAGAAGGAAACGGTAACTCGTCCAGCCGGCCGGGCTCCGCACGTCGCGGTCCGTTCCGCGAATGTCCTCACGTCTTATTACCTTCATGTGGACTCCTGTCGGGAACGCGCTGCGGAAACCCGCTCGAGGCGGCAATCGCGGAAGGCCTCGGCACGATCCAGAAGCGCTTCGCGCACCTGGGGCGAGTCGGTCATCAGGGATTCCATGGCTTCTGCCGAAGTGAGCGGCTCGGGACAGCCGGCCAGCAGCTTGCGCAGCGAGTCCGAGGAGCCGGACAGCGCATCACGCTCGGGCCAGGTCAGCCAGCCATCGTCGGTCGGACTACCGACCGATTCGTCGGTCGGACTACCGACCGATTCGCCGATCGGAGCGCTCGCCAGGATCCGCGCCACCCAGTCGGGCGGTACGTCCATATCCGTCAGATAATCACGGACTGTACTATCCTGACCGGCCAGTCCGTGCAGTCCCAGCTGACCCTCCAGAGCGCGCCGGTTGGCGCCACCGAGCCAGACCAGCAGACAGGCGCCATCACACTCGGCCTCGGCGATGTCTTCGAAGCAGCCGGCGAGACGGCTATCGCCGTCGAGGCAGACTTCGCGGCCGGTTCGTTGAAAATCATAGACGCCGTCGACACGACGGGTAAATCTGAAGTTGACC
>JAHEEG010000096.1 GCA_024640825.1 Gammaproteobacteria bacterium | reverse complement strand
TCGGCCCGCCCTGGCAGAACTGGCTTGCCTTTACGCTGATACTGGCGGGATATTTCGGCGTGCGTTTCGCGGGGCAGGGGGTATTGACCAGCGCGTCCCGTAACGTGCTTCTGGTCTGGTTCGAACGCAGGCGGGGTTTGGTTTCCGGCGTCCGCGGCGTTGTCGTCTCTCTGGGTTTTTCCATTGCGCCGCTCATCCTGGCGTTCATGATCGACGGCTGGGGCTGGCGGGGTGCGCTCTGGTTGATGGCGCTGGGGGTCGCTGTGTTTGCCGGGGTGGCTTTGCTTTTCGTCCGCGATACGCCGGAGAGCTGCGGCCTGCTACCCGATGGTGCGGCTGCGGCGGCGGATGGTCTTCGGCCGCTACCTGAGCGGCACGACCTTACCCTGGATCAGGCGCGGCGCACCGGCGCCTTCTGGATCTACGCCGGCTCTTTGTCCATGCACGCGCTGTTCGGCACCGCGTTCACCTTTCACATCGTCGCCATTTTTGCCGAAGCCGGCCGGGATCGCGTGGAAGCTTTCGGCTACTTTCTGCCACAGGCCATCGCCTCGATGCTGGTCAATCTGGGTGCCAGCGCTCTGGCGGATCGCCGCCCCCTCAAGCCCTTACTGCTGCTCATGCTGTTTGGCTTCATGAGCGGAGCCTGGGGTCTGATGCATCTCGATCGAACCTGGGGCTATTGGCTGCTTGTGCTCGGTTTTGGCACGGGAGGCGGGCTCTGGGGAGTGCTTTCAAACCTGGCGTTCGTCCGCAGCTTCGGCCGGCTGCACCTTGGTGAGATCAGCGGTCTGAACACGTCCTTAACGGTTTTCGCCAGCGCCGTTGGTCCGCTGCTGTTCAGCGCCGGCCAAGACTGGTTCGGCACGTACGATGCGGCTGTTGCGCTCTGTCTCGGTCTCAACGGGCTGCTGCTCTTTGCGGCGTTCACCCTGCGTGAACCGCAGCGGGCACTGCTTTGAGGCCTCAAAGCCACAGGGTAGCGGGCACGGTAAAGAGGCAGGGGCGGAAATTCAGGGAGCAATTCCGGGCGGACTCGCTCCCTTCGTCTTTCAGGTCGATGGTATCAACGCGGCTGCATGCGGATGCCGCCATCCATGCGCACGCACTCGCCGTTCATGTACTCGTTTTCGATGAGCATCACGGCGACATGGGCGATCTCGTCGGCGGTTCCCAGGCGCTTCGGGTAGAGGACCTGAGCTGCCAGCGCGTCGATGACGTTTTGCGGCGCGCCCTGGAACAGCGGCGTGTGAATCAGGCCAGGAACGATGGTGTTGCAGCGAACGCCGATGCTGGACAGGTCTCTGGCGATAGGCAGGGTCATCCCTACGATGCCGCCTTTTGACGCGCTGTACGCCGCTTGGCCGATCTGGCCTTCATAGGCAGCAACCGAGGCGGTGTTGATAATGCAGCCCCGGCCGCCGTACTCGTTGTACGGCTCGTTCTTTTGCATCTCGGCGGCAGCCAGGCGCAGCACGTTGAAAGTGCCGATAAGGTTGATGTCGATGATGAGCTTGAATTTGTCCAGCGGGAAGGGCCCGTCCTTACCCACAGTCTTGATGGCGTTACCCACGCCGGCGTAATTGCAGCAGACGTGAATGGCGCCAAAGGCTTTCATGGTTGCCGCGATGCCTGCGACGGCTGAATCCTCCTCCACCACGTTCACCTTATGAAAAATCACGCTGTCTCCGAGTTCTTCAGCCAGGGCGTTACCTTTTTCATCGTTTAGGTCGAAGATGGCGCATTTGGCGCCTTTTGCCACCAGTGTGCGTACCGTGGCTTCCCCAAGGCCGGAGGCTCCCCCGGTTATGACGGCTACTTTGTCTTTTATGTCCATCGATGCTCTCTTTTCGCGGTTAGGTTGCAGGAGGGGGCGCATTATACGCACAGTGTTGACGCTTCAGAACCGATAGCTCAGCATCAGAGCGGCCGAGAGCTTGATGAGGAAGGAGGTAAGGTGATGAGCCCGGTAGAAAAGCCTGAAGGTTGGCAGGTTACGCGGCTGGCGGGCTCGCTGGGGGCGGAGGTGAGGGGGCTGGCTCTAGCCCGTCTGTCAGAGGTAGAGTTCGCCGCGCTGCAGAGCTTGCTGCTAGAGCACCTGGTGCTGTTCTTTCCCGGCCAGAACCTGGAGCTTGACGAGCACGTCGAGTTCGGCCGGCGCTTCGGCAGCCTGGAGTCGCATCCGAATCTGCAGAACCCCTATACCCAGCATGCAGAGCTGTTTGAACTGGCAGCGACCCACGGCGGGGTTGCTGATGAGTGGCACACGGACCTTACCTTTCGACCAGACCCGGCCATCCTGTCCGTGCTGCAGCTGAAAAAATGTCCGCCCACCGGGGGCGATACCCTGTGGGCAAGCCTCTACGCCGCTTACGATGAGCTTTCTCAGCCCATGAAAGAACTCTGTGACGGGTTGACAGCCCTGCACGATGCGTTACCGCACAACCATCCGGAACAGATGACGATTCATCCGGTGGTTCGCCTGCATCCGGAGACTGGTCGGAAAGCCCTCTACGTCAACGAGCACTTCACGCGACGGATCGTCGAGATGAATGCTACGGAAAGTGAGACCCTGCTGCGCTATCTCACCCGCTGGGTCAGCAACCCGCGATTCACGGTGCGCTACCGCTGGTCCGAAGGCACCGTTGCCATCTGGGACAATCGCTGCACCCAGCATTTCGTGCTCAACGATTTCGAAGGCGAGCGCATCATCCACCGGGTTACCGTCATGGGTGATCGGCCCGAAGGTCAGGTGCCCCGCTGGGAACCCTGGATACGCCCCGGACGCCTGTCGGCGACCAGCCGGCACGACCGCCAGCTCGCCCTTTTTTTACGCGACAGGGAAAAAGGTGAAAGCGCCGGCTGAGGCTGCAGAAAGATTTTGAGGCCCGGCTTCGGCCGTCCCGGCTGCCCTCGTCGACCGAAGTTGCTCGCCTGCTGACGCAAGCGATCAATTCGGGCGCCTCGGCGTCGCCCCATGGCCTCTAAATCTTTCTGCAGCCTCAGCCCTCAGGTTGCAGCTTCTTTTCCATTCGGTAGTTGCGGAGGGGGGTGCCGCGTACGTTGACGTCTTGCGATTCCAGCACTAGGAAACCGTGTTTCTCGAAGAGCGGGCGGGCGGTGATGGAAGCCTCGGTGTAGAGCCGGGTCAGGCCAAGGCTGGCGGCGCTTTCGTGGATCTGGTGGAGGAGGGCGGTGGCGACGCCGCGGCGGGCGTGGTCGGGGGAGACATAGAGCATGTCGACGTGGCCATCCGGCTCGAAGTCGCAGAAGCCGGCCAAGGCGTCATCCACCTCGGCTACCCAGAATTCACGGTTTTGGTCTGCGATGCGATCACGCCAGCGCGCGGCCTCCGGCACGCCGGCCCAGGCTTCGATCTGCTCGCTGCTGTAATCGCCGGCGCTCAGCGCCCGGATAGCGTCGTGAAACAGCTGCGCCACGGCGCCAGCGTCTGTGGCAACGGCAAGCCGCAGATGCATGTCGTGATTACGCTTCCACCCATTTAGCCAACAGGTCGTGGAAGTGGCGCAGCTTGCTTTCCTGGTACCTGGCCAATACCACCTCTTCGAACTGGGCAGCCTTCAGACCGCGCTGGACGTTGGGCAGGTTGAAGGTGTCCTGAGTGAACACCTTGGCCAGCAGGCCCAGCTCCGGAGCGTCCGTCCAGGGTTCGTCTTCGCTGAGCAGATGCAGGGGCGCCGGTTCCGGCCGTTCTCCTATAAACGGGCTCAGGTAGTAGCACTCCATCAACGACTGATCGTGACGGTCCTGCCACGGGCGGAAGCGATAGACGATGCGGTTGTAGCCGCCCCAGGGGTGGAAGTTTGGAAACAGGGTGTAGTAGATGCTGTCAGAAACCTCGGCGTCCGCGATGGCTTTGTCTTTGCCCACCACTTCCTGCAGCGCGGCCCGGGCGCCGGCAGCCATCATGGCTCGGGCGGTCGCGCCGCCGGGCACCTGCGGGGAGGGTGGGTCGTCCAGCGCGCGCATGGTGACCGACTCGAGCTTTTCCTGTTCTGTGGGTTCCCAGCGAATGTGCGGGCTCGGGGTGCCATTGGGCGTAATGGCCCGGGAGAAATTGCCCCAGGCGTCGTACTGGCTGTTTTCATCGCCGGTGGCGGCGAGTATCTGGGGGTGAGTCGTGATGACGTGGAAGGCTTCCATGAAGGCTTCCTGACAAAGCTTCCAGTTGCAGTTCATCACTTTGCCAACATGGGCTTCGACGTAGCGGTCCTCGGGAGACCAGGGGGAGAAGTGGTGGGGCAACTCGCCCAGAAACTCTGCAAGCGGTGCTGCGTTCATGTCCATGTTGACGAACACCCAGCCACCCCAGGTATCGCACTTGACGGGATTGAGATCGAAATTCTCCCGGTCGACGTGGGGGAAATCCCAGTCGGAGGTTATTCCCCGCAGGGAGCCGTCGATGTTCCAGCTGAAGCCGTGAAAGGGGCAGATGAAACTTGCCGCATGGCCGTTGAAGTCGCACAGGCGCCGACCGCGGTGCCGGCAGACGTTGTGATGGGCTTTGATGCCCTGCTGGGTTCGGACGACGAGGATGCTGAAGTTGCCCACCTCGTAGATGTGGTAGTTGCCGACGTTGGGTATCTCTTCTTCCCGGCATGCCATCTGCCACACACGAGGCCAGAGCTTCTCCATTTCCAGGTCGTGAAATTCCCGGCTCGTGTAGCGGGAGACGGGCACGGATCCCAGCCGGGATTGATAGGGGTTCTCCAGCGTCAGAACGGCGGGCGGTGGCACCGGGTCCCGGGCGATGAGTTCCTGGTAGCTGATACCCGCTGATCGGTCGCGCTTTTCGGCTGCTTCGGTCGCCATGGGTATAGATCTCCGTCTGTTGCTGAGTTGGATCGTTCAGCGGTTTCGGCGAATGCTGTCAGCCGCGGGTAACTGGGGACCTGCTATCCACATGAGCATGTGCGGATCGGCCTGGCGCAGTTCGCCGGTTTCGAATTGACCGTTGAAATGGAAAGTGCCGGTGAGGCCGTTGTTTTCCACGTCCACCAGGCCGTCGTCGCGCAGGGTATAGAGGGCCCCGGACATCGGGTGCCGAAGAACGGTCATCACGCCTCCTCTGTGTTCGTTCGGGAGCCTGTAGGGATTTTTTTCGGAAACCGTCAAGGTTGACTGATTATCATACGCAACTGGCGTTCTTTTCCAGCGCGTTTGGGCATCTGGATACGGGGTCTGATAGCGATCAGATGATGGGCATCAAAATTGCTAAAAATACTGTAACGCGTGTTACAGAAAGTTACGCGGCCAGGGGTTGTACCTACTGTTTCTCGGTGCGCAATGACGCTATGGTTTGATGTTTAACTGACGCCGGTCGGCGGCGCAAATTCCCGGAGGATCTGAGAAATGCCGAAAATCACGTTCATCGAGCACAATGGAACCGAGCATCAGGTTGACGCAGACGTCGGGTTATCAGTCATGCGCGCCGCCATCGACAACTTGGTGCCTGGTATCGACGCCGACTGCGGCGGCGAATGTTCCTGTGCCACGTGCCATGTTTACGTGGATCCGGCATGGATGGACAAGGTAGGCAAGCCCGAAGATCGCGAAGAGTCCATGCTGGACCTGAACCCGGAACGGGAAGAGAACTCCCGTCTTTCCTGCCAGATTCCGGTGACCGACGAACTGGATGGGCTGAAAGTCACAGTGCCTGAATTTCAAATGTAATGCGGAGGCCGTGCGCCGGCTTGCAGAGTTCTGGCAGCACGGCATCTACGAGACAGACAGACGGAGAATCCGATGAGTGAAGCTGCAGAGATTGACCCGAGAATTCTGGATTTCGAGCCGGACCCTTACAAGCTGCCCTTGGAGAAGGTCGACCCAGCGCAACCGGGTCTGTTTTTCCAGGGTGCTGAAGGGCCCTATTTCGAGCGCCTGCGCAAAGAGGACCCGGTTCATCTGACGCCGGATAACGAAGAGTTTGGTCGGTACTGGTCCGTGACCCGGTACGAAGACATCAAGTACGTCGACATGCACCATGAAATCTTCTCTTCCGAAGGCGGCATTACCATCGCCGATCAGGACGAGGACTTTACCCTGCCCATGTTTATTGCCATGGATCCGCCCAAGCATGACGAGCAGCGCAAAGTGGTTGCCCCGGTCGCGGGTCCCCGCAACCTGGCGGCGCTGGAGCCTACCATCCGAGAGAGCGTGATCGAGATTCTCGACGGGCTGCCGATCGGTGAGACTTTCAACTGGGTGGACAGGGTGTCCATCGAGCTCACCACTCGCATGCTGGCGATTCTTTTCGACTTTCCCTGGGAAGAAAGGCGCAAACTTACCCGCTGGTCCGACGTGGCCACCGCAGGTCCCGAGTCGGGCATCATCGAGTCTGAAGATCAGCGGCGCGCCGAGCTGCTGGAGTGTCTCGAGTACTTCAGCGAGCTGTGGAAGGAACGAGCTTCGCGCAAAGAAGTGGGCCATGACCTGGTCTCCATGATGGCGCACAGCGCGTCGACCAAAGACATGCTCAGCCGGCCCATGGAGTATCTGGGTAACCTGGTGCTGCTGATCGTTGGCGGCAACGACACCACGCGCAACTCGCTGAGCGCCGGTGTGCTGGCGCTGAATCAGAATCCTGACCAGTACGATAAGCTGCGGCAGAACCCGGATCTGATTCCCAACATGGTATCGGAGATCATTCGCTGGCAGACGCCGCTGGCACACATGCGTCGTGTCGCGCTGCAGGACACCGTGCTTGGTGGCAAGCAGATCAAGAAGGGTGAAAAGGTGGTCATGTGGTATCTGTCGGGCAATCGGGACCCGGATGCCTTCGACGACCCGGACGCGTTCGTCATCGATCGGCCCAACGCGCGCAAGCACATGAGCTTTGGCTTTGGCATTCATCGCTGCATGGGCAACCGGGTCGGCGAGATGCAGCTGCGTATCGCCTGGGAAGAGATTCTCAAGCGTTTCGAAAAGGTCGAAGTGGTAGGGGAGCCGGTGCGCAACATCTCCGCTTTCGTGCACGGCTTTACCGAGCTGCCAGTGCGCCTGATCGCGAAGTAGAGCCGGAGAACGGAGTCGGGAAATAACCATGAGTGAAGCGGTGGAGACGCTGGAAGGCAACCTCCGGGATCCGTGGTCGTTGCCCCTGGAACAGGTGGATGCGGCCAAGGGCGAGATCTTCGAGCAGGATGCCGCGTTGCCGATATTCGAACGCCTGCGCAAAGAGGATCCGGTGCACTACCATCCGGATAGCCGGTTCGGCCCTTACTGGTCGGTCACCCGCTACCAGGACATCAAACACGTGGACATGCACCACGAGGTGTACTCGTCCGCCCAGGGCATCACCCTCTTCGACGGCAGCAACGATTTCCGGACACCCATGTTCATCGCCATGGACCCGCCGAAGCACGATGAGCAGCGCAAAGCAGTGGCGCCGGTGGCCGGGCCGCGCAATCTCGCCGCCATGGAGCCCACCATCCGTCAGCGGGTTTGCGACATCCTCGATGCGCTGCCGCGGGGCGAAACCTTCAACTGGGTGGACAGGGTATCCATCGAGCTGACGACCCAGATGCTGGCAACGCTGTTTGATTTCCCCTTCGAAGAGCGGCGCAAGCTCACCCGCTGGTCGGACGTGGCGAGCAACGGCCCGCAGCAGGGCGTCGTGGAGTCGCTGGAGCAGCGTCGCGCCGAATTGCTGGAGTGCTTGCAGACCTTCACGGAACTCTGGCACCAGCGCGCGGCGCAGCCGGAACCCGGCAACGACCTGATCTCGATGCTCGCCCACGGCGACGCGACCAGGGACATGGTCAACAACCCGATGGAGTATCTAGGCAACCTGATGCTGCTGATCGTCGGCGGCAACGACACCACGCGCAACTCAATCTCCGGCGGCGTTCTGGCGCTCAACCAGTATCCGGACGAATATCGAAAGCTGCGTGACAACCTCGATCTCATCCCCAACATGGTCTCCGAGATCATTCGCTGGCAGACGCCGCTTACGCATATGCGACGCACGCCGGTGGAGGACACCGAGCTGGGCGGCAAGCTTATCCGCAAGGGCGACAAGGTGGTCATGTGGTACATCTCCGGTAATCGGGATGAGGACGTGTTCGACAACGCGAACGACTTCGTCATCGATCGGCCCAATGCCCGACAGCACATGAGCTTTGGCTTCGGCATTCATCGCTGTATGGGCAATCGGGTGGGAGAGATGCAGCTGCGCGTGCTCTGGGAAGAGATTCTCAAGCGCTTTCACAGCGTTGAGCTGGCGGGTGATCCGGTGCGCAACCGGCACACGTTCATCCGCGGCTTCTCGCACCTGCCCGTGCGGCTCGTAGAGAAATAGCTTCAAGCCGCGCATCGGCGCAGACAGCATTGCTTTCCTTCGTTAGCATTGGCGCCTTCTTCGGCTGGTTCGGGAAGGGGAGGGAGCCGTGGTTTCTCGTCAGACGTTTGCTGTGTTCTGTATCTGGATCCTGGTGTCGGCGCAGGTTGCTGCCGAGACTGCCGTTGGCTGGCCTGCCTACGGCGGATCCCCGGGCGGTGGCCACTTCACGACCGCGGGACAGATAGACGCCGGAAACGTACGCAGTATGGAGGTCGCCTGGGTACACCGGTCGGGTGACTTTCGGGTTGGCGGCGTCAATCTGCTGGAATCCGATAGCGAGGCAGACTCTCAGGAAGCGCGGCTTTCTCCCGGCTCGTTCATGGGCACGCCTATTGTAGTCAACGATACCCTGTACTACTGCACGCCGTTCAATCGCGTGTTCGCGCTCGACCCTGTCAGCGGAGAAGAGCGCTGGGTCTTTGATCCCGGCGTGGACATGTCCAAAGAGCCGCTGACCAACTGTCGGGGTGTGAGCAGCTGGCAGGACGCTGAGAAGACCACCGGGTTGTGTTCTCACCGGATCATCGCCGGGACCCTGGACGGGCGCATATTTGCCCTGGACGGGGCGACGGGCACGCGCTGTCCGGACTTCGGTGCCAACGGCGAGATCGATCTCGGCGAAGGGCTGACGCCCCACGAAGAAAACGAATACGCGATCACCAGCGCGCCGGCCATTCTGGGCGACACGCTGATTACCGGTGCGCGCATCGCGGACAGCTATCGCAAGGAAGTGCCCTCGGGGGTTGTGCGCGCCTATGACGTACGCAGCGGCGCGTTCCTCTGGGGTTGGAATCCGGTGCCGCCGGGCGCTGCCGAGCGGGATGCGGCTGGCAACTACGTCGCCGGCACCACCAACGTCTGGTCCACCATCTCGGTGGATGCAAAGCGGAATCTGGTTATCGTGCCGACGGGCAACTCTTCACCCGACTACTATGGCGGTGACCGGGTGAGCAGCAGGGACGGCGGCGGAGACGGTAATCTGGACTATTACTCGAGCTCGGTGGTTGCCCTGGACGGCGACAGTGGAGAGCTTGTCTGGCACTACCAGACCGTGCATCACGATATCTGGGATTATGACGTGCCCGCGCAGCCCACCCTGGTGGATCTGGAGATCGACGGCGTTCTTCGTCCTGCCGTTGTTCAGGTCACCAAGATGGGCATGACGTTCGTTCTGGACAGGGAGACCGGCGAACCGCTGCACCCGGTGGAAGAGCGCGCAGTGCCCCAGGGTGGCGCCGTGCCCGGCGAGTATTTGAGCCCCACCCAGCCTTTCCCGCTGAAACCCGAGCCTCTTCATCAGCTGGGCATTGGCCCGGACGATGCGTGGGGTTTTACGTTCTGGGATAAAGGCAGGTGCAGAGCCAGACTCGAGGCGTTGCATACAGGCCCCATCTACACGCCTATGAGCCTGGAAGGAACCGTCATGTATCCCTCTGTGCTGGGCGGCAATAACTGGGGTGCTCCGGCGGTAGATCCCGGGCGCAAGATCATGATCGCCAACACCAAGCATATGCCGGTGGTGGTAACGCTGGTGCCCAGGGAGCAGTGCGCGGACAGCGGGCCTATGCCGCAGTTGGGCTCGCCTTACTGTGTCCAGATGGAGACGCTCATGTCGCCGTTGGGTGCACCTTGCTCCGCGCCACCCTGGTCGACGCTCGCTGGCGTGGATCTGGAGAGCGGGGAGATCCTCTGGCAGATACCCTTTGGCACTCTCAGGAACCTCGCGCCCTGGCCGATTTCCCGCATGAAGGGGGGTATCGAGATGGGTGGTCCGCTGGTAACGGCCAGCGGTCTGGTGTTCATCGGCGCGTCTTTTGACGGCTTTTTCCGCGCCTATCAAACCGAGACCGGTGAGGAGCTGTGGCGGGACGACCTGCCCACCAGCGGTAACAGCGTTCCGATGAGCTATATGAGCGGTGGGCGCCAGTTTGTGGTGATTGCCGCCGGCGGGCACTTCTCTTCGCCGGCGCCGAAGGGTGATTTCCTGGTAGCCTACGCGCTTCCCGCCGACAAAATAATCCGAAATTAAGGAGGACGAACAGTGACTGACATTTTACAGGAAGTGCTCGCGGCGAACGCCGAATACGCGGCCGATTTCGGGGACAAGGCGGACCTTGCCATGCCGCCCGCGCGACGGTTCGCCATTCTCACCTGCATGGATGCACGCCTGGACCCGGCAAAGTTTGCCGGCCTCGCGGAGGGTGATGCCCACGTCATACGTAACGCTGGCGGCCGGGCCAGCGACGACGCCATCCGGTCGCTGGTGATCTCCTACAAGCTGCTGGGCACCCGTGAATGGTTCGTTGTTCATCATACCGACTGCGGGATGGAAACCTTCACCGACGAGATCATGCGCGGCCTGCTGGCCAGCAGCCTGAAAACGTCGACGGTGGATGCCGAAGGTTGGCACGACAGTGGCCAAGGCCCAGGCTCAACCGAAGGCAACTACATCGACTGGCTGACCATTGCCGATAACGCGCGAAGCGTGGTGGAAGACGTGCAGCGCATCAAAGGTCATCCTCTGGTGCCGGCGGACATACCCGTTTACGGCTATATCTACGACTGTAAGAGCGGCAGGCTGGTGGAAGTGCCGGAGGCCTGATCAGCCGGCAAGCCCCATCTGCTTTGCCAGTTCATCCAGATGATCCGCAAACGGATCCTCGTCCGGGTTCCGGTGCCAGGTGTATTCGGCGGCCACCGCCACCTGCTCGGCGGTTTCTTCGCCCAGCAGCCGGCTGATGATAGCCAGGGCCATATCCGTACCAGCGGAAACGCCGGACGAGGTTAGGATCCTGCCCGCATCTACCCAGCGGGCGGATTCCACCCAGTCCACTTTGTCGCTCTGCGCTCGCGCAAGGCTGAAGAACTGTTTGTTGCTGGTGGCCCGGAGGCCGTCCAGCAGGCCCGCTCTGGCGAGCAGGGCCGAACCGGTACAGACCGAGGCGATGAGCGGTGTGTCCTCGCCGCGCGCCTGCAGATAGCTCAGCATGGCCTCGTTCTCCAGCTCTGAAAAAGTTCCGAACCCACCAGGAACCAGCAGCACGTCCAGCTTTGGCGCGTCAACGAAACCGTGATCTGCCATCACCCGGGGGCCCAGAGGTCCGTCGCCGCCCATGGCGGCGGGCACCGGTCCAACTTTCTGCGCGATCATCAAGATGCTGGCTCGCTCGACGCCAAGCAGTGAGAACATCTCCAGCGGGCCGAACATATCCAGCAGCTCGAAGTTGGGATAGAGGAGGCCGCCTATTCGCAGCGGGGACACCTTTTTGTCTGAGGTTTCGGTCATGAACAGCGCTTCCGGAGAATCATCCCGCCAGCTTAATTGAATCTCGACGGAATTGTCGTCGGCGCGGGTAAATCTTCTCGAACGCTGTGCGTCGAACACCGTGAAGCCGGACGCGCGCCGCGGTACTCTTCGCCGGTACCTGTTGGGATTGCGGGAGAGCCGACCATGCCCTTGAACACACGCATTGTTGGCAAAGTTACCGAGGCGATTACGCACGAGGTGGATGCACGCTGGATCATGGCCTACGCGGCCGGTCTGGGAGACTTCAACAACCACTATATGGATACCGCCACAGCGCCCCCGACGGCACACCCGGCGTTTCCCGTCTCCCTCGAATGGCCTGCCATTCTTGCCAGCCGGGAACTGCCCGGGTGTGAGACCCTGTCGCCAGCAGAGCGCACGCGCGGCGTTCACGCCGCGCACGATGTTCACCTGTATCGTCCCATCCGCCCCGGCGATCGGCTGACAACTCAGGCCACGGTCATTGGTCTCAAGCGCATCAAACCGGGCGCTGCCCAGACTCTGCGCCTCGACACCGTGGACGCCGAGGGGCGGCTGGTATGCAGAACCTACCAGCTGGGCATCAGTCGCGGTGTGGACGTCGTCGGCGAGGCGGTGGCCGCCGAAGCGCCGCCCCCATTGCCTGCTGTTGCTCGGCAGGAGGCAACGGCAGGGTCGCGATCCGATTCAATCAGCATCCCGGTGCCTGAAGGGCTGGCCCATGTCTACACTGAGTGCGCACGGATCTGGAATCCCATTCATACCGATCGGGCCTTGGCTCTGGCGGCGGGCCTGCCGGACATCATTCTGCACGGCACCGCCACCATGGCCCTGGCGGCAACCCGGCTGGTGAACGGCTTTCTGGACAGCGACCCGCGGCGGGTCGTCCGACTGGGCGGTCGCTTCTCAGCCATGGTGCTGATGCCCTCGCTCCTGACGCTGGAGGTCCTGGGTCATGAAAGCGGAACGCTGTTTTTCGAGGTGCGAACGGAAAGCGGAGAGGTGGCATTCAACCAGGGCTTCCTCTGCTACGCCTGAGAAGTTTCCGCTATCATCGCGGATCTCGTGAAGCTGCATGATCCGAACGCGGCTGATTTACCGCCGTTATCTGTAAGGAGACACCATGTCCGAGATTGTGCCCGACGCGCTGCGGGATCCGAGAATCCGCACGGAGTTCGTGGAGGCGAACGGTCTGCGCTTCGAGGTTGATCAGTGCGGTGATGGCGACAGGCTTGCCCTGTGTCTGCACGGTTTTCCGGAGCACAGTTTCTCCTGGCGGTATCAGCTGCCCATGCTTGCTGATCTGGGTTATCGGGCCTGGGCGCCCAACCTGCGTGGCTACGGCGACTCGTCGCGCCCCGAAGGCATCGATGCTTACAGCCTCGAGAACCTGATGGCGGACGTGGGCGCGCTGATCGACGCGTCCGGCTGCAGCGAAACCGTGCTCATCGCTCACGATTGGGGTGCCATTATTGCCTGGCACTGTGCCATCCGTAAGATTCGCCCGCTGTCCCGGCTGATCATCTGCAACGTGCCACATCCTGTGCCCATGCAGAGGGCGCTTGGGCAAGGGTTCGAGCAGCTGAAAAAGTCCTGGTACATCCTGTTTTTTCAGTTGCCTCGCCTGCCGGAGTGGCTGCTGGGTCGAAACGGAGGCCGAGGGGTAGGCGAAGCCATTCGCCGTTCCGTGGTTGACCCGACTAACTTCTCCGGCGACGTGGTCGACGTCTACGTCCGCAATGCGATGCAGCCCGGTGCCCTGACCGCCATGATCAACTACTATCGGGGCCTGCTCCGGGGTGGGGGTGTTCGGCGGCAGAGCCGACAGGGTTACCCCGTCATCGAGACTCCTACGCTGCTGATCTGGGGCGAGGAAGATGTTGCGCTGACCAAGGAA
>JAHEEG010000245.1 GCA_024640825.1 Gammaproteobacteria bacterium | reverse complement strand
TATTCCGACATGGGCCGGCTTTCTTTATCTGGCCGTCGTGCTCGATGCGTGCAGTCGCCGTATCGTTGGCTGGTCGATGGCCACGACACTCGCCAAACAACTGGTGCTCGATGCTCTAAACCCAGCTTCCGAGATGGAAATCGTGCAAGTTGTTGAATTGCTTTCCCGACCGATCGTGGGGAGGCGGTGCTACTGGCTACAAACTGAGCCCGAGCAACTGGAATGCTTTGTGCTGGGTAGGGGTCGGCCTGGTGACCATGGTGAGTGGATATTTCGGGGTTATCGCGGTGACGATGGTGTTTTGAGCAATGGTTGCGAGATCTGCGAGCAGCGTCTGGAAGCTGTGCACCGGCAGACCGTCGGGGCTCAACTTCGTGGTGTGTTTCTGCACGGCAATTGGTGAACGCTGCGCCGGCGCCACGACGCTGGTGCGCAAGGCCTCAGCGGTTTGCTTGTCGGTGTCTTCGAACAGCATCGGCGCGAGTCCCTGACGCATGTGCCATTCGAGGTAGTAAGCCAGCATGCAAAGGAGCACGTGCGCGCGCACTCGATCTGCCAACCAATGATAGACTGGCCGGACCTGGAGATCGACGGTCTTGAGACAGCGAAAGGCCCGCTCCACCAGAGCGAGGGATTTGTAGCTGCGCACCGTCGTCGCATCGTCACAGATCTCAGCGGGTAAGTTGGTGCGCACGACATAGATGCCGTCGATCGCCGCCTCGGCGGCGATCTCGGCAGTCTTGCGAGCGAAGCTGAAGGCCGCAGCTGAAACATCGATTTCGAAATGCTTGGCCATCTTATGCCGATTGATGACGGCGCCGACCGCCAATGCGATCTTTGCCGCACCGCGCAACGGAGCGCGTCTGCGTACCACGGCGGCCTGGATGCGTGCGAGATCGCGCTCAGTGGCGGCGAGCAGTTCTTCACGTTTGCGGCGGCGCTCGGCGGCCAGATCGGCATTGCGGCAGACCACCAGGCGCTCGTTGGGAAAAGCCGGCGTCGTGATGGAAGCAATGTCGCGCTGATCGAACAACGAGAGCTGCAACGCGCCGCTCTGCAATAACCCTTTGATCGCCGGAGCACGCAACGCGGTGATCCAGTCGAGACCCGCCGATTTGATCTCATCGGTGATGCGTGCTTGCGTGATCATACCGCGGTCACCGACCATCACAACGCGATCGAGCCGGAAGCGCTGCTTCAGCTTCTCGATCTGCGTTGACAATGTCATCGGATCGGCAGTGTCACCGTCAAACACTTCGATCGCGATCGGGCAGCCATCAGGCGCGCAGAGCAAACCGTAGGTGATCTGCAGCGTGCCCTTCCGGCCATCTCTGCTATAGCCACGCTTGGCAAGCGGGCAGCAACGCCCTTCCATGTAGCTCGACGAGACGTCGTACAGCACCAGCGTGCCGCTGTTGAGATGGCGCCTGGCCAAGGCGGTCTCGATCGCAGGCTGGCGTTCGAGCAGCCAGTCTAATGCGATGTAGAGCTCGTCTTCGTCGACCGCACCGAGGCGCAGCATCTCGCCCAAACTTGAGCTCGCCGTGCCGGGAGACAGCGCACGCGCAGTTGCGAGTTTGGAGGCAGGATCGAGGATCCGGCTAACCAGAAGCGCGAGAATGAGGTCACGCCAGCGATCGCCATCTGGGCCGAGGACACGATCGAGGCCGATCTTGCGGGCGGTGCCAAGTGCGGCAGCGACGTGGCCGTGCGGCAGGGTTCGCAGCACGGTAAAGGCCTCGCGCTCGGCAGCGATCACCGTGCCCCCTCTGAGCACGCCACGCAGCCCTTCGATGTGGGCGACCGGCCAGTCCGACAGATTGCACAGAGTGCGCTTACGCACCTTACCGTTCTCGCGATAGCTCTCGCGCAGCAGAATGGCCGGCGGTGAGTTCCGGTTTGGGACGGATTCGATATACATGGGGCGACATCAGCACAGGTGGCTCCGCCGTACAAGCGCCAAAATTTAGATTACATGGCTACGCATTGGGCCGCATCCAGCGTAACTTCCGAGTCTTCTCAATAGGTTCGCAGCGATGAGAAGCAGGAAGCTCGGGCTAATCTTACTGTGTCATAAACGTCTTGCCCGATTCGACTCGCGTTTGTCACGCATGGAGATTCTCACTCGTGGAGGCGGGGTGTGGGTCTCGGATCCGGCAGACACGGCAGCGAATCACGGTTCGCAACCTATGTCGAGACACTGGCAACAGCGCTCGGACATGCCGACCGGGGGGCGCCATTTCGATCCTACTGCACTGGCTTATTGCTTCCTGGCCGGCGGAAGAGCGTCGAACCCATGGCCGCGCGCGTGGCGCCGGCACAGGTGCAGGCGAAGCACCAGTCGCTGCATCACCTGGTGGCCAAAGCTGACTGGTCGGACGAGGCCGTGCTCAGAGTTGTGCGCCAGCAAGTGCTTCCTGCCATCGAACGGCATGGTGCGATCCGGGCCTGGATCATCGACGACACCGCTTTTCCCAAGAAGGGCACGCATTCAGTCGGTGTTGCGCGGCAGTACTGTGGCCAGCTCGGCAAGCAGGACAATTGCCAGGTCGCGGTAAGCCTCTCGGTCACCAACGATCACGCCAGTCTGCCGATCGCGTATCGGCTGTATCTGCCGCAAGCATGGGCCAACGATCCGGACCGACGCCGCAGGGCTGGCGTTCCCGACGACGTGACGTTTCAGACCAAACCACAGATCGCCCTGGGGCAGATCAAATCGGCCCTGCAGGCTGGCATGTCAGCGGCTGCCGTGCTGATGGACGCAGGCTACGGCGTCGATACCGGCCTCCGCGATGGCATCACCGAGCTTGGCTTGTGCTATGTCGCCGGCATCCAATCCTCGACCAGCGTCTGGGCGCCGGGCACCGCGCCCAAGCCGCCGAAGCGCTGGAGTGGCAATGGCTGCCCGCCAAAGTTGATCCGCCGCGATGCGGCACGGAAGCCGGTATCCGCCAAGGAATTGGCGCTGAGTTTGCCGAAACAGCAATGGCATCGGGTCACCTGGCGTGAAGGCAGCAACACCAAGCTGACGTCGCGTTTTACTGCGGTGCGGGTGCGGCCGGCGCATCGTGACTACAATCGCACCAGCCCCAGGCCGGAGGAATGGTGTTTGATCGAGTGGCCGAAGGGCGAAGCGGAACCCACCAAATACTGGCTGTCCACTTTGCCTGCGGATGTGCCGCTACGGGATCTCGGTGACCTGGCCAAGCTGCGCTGGCGGATCGAGCGCGACTATCAGGAACTGAAGCAGGAACTCGGGCTCGGTCACTATGAAGGACGCGGATGGCGCGGCTTTCATCATCATGCAACGCTGACCATCGCGGCTTACGGATTCCTCATCACTGAAAGCAGTGCGATTCCCCCCTCAGCAGCACCAATCTTCAAAACGCCTGCCTTACCCCACGGTTACCGACCCCGTGGATCTCCCTATCCGACCTGAGCGCCACGTCCGCAACTCCATCGCCACGCTCAGCGTGAGGATCGCCATCACATTGGCGCAATCCTTGCTGCCAACGCACAATGCAGCACCAAAAGTTATGACACAGTAAGACTAAGTAGCGGTCGAAAAACTTTGCGATCTGCTCGAACGCTTCGTGCGTCTCGGGCGCTGATGGATTGACTTGGTACTGTGAATGCGACTGCCCCTCGAACACGTGTAACTCGGCGACGCCACCGGACCGTAGTAGCTTGCGATGTACATTGACCGCATT
>JAHEEG010000244.1 GCA_024640825.1 Gammaproteobacteria bacterium | reverse complement strand
ACCCTGCTGGTGTTCACGCTGCTCTCCCTGCTCGCGATTCCCCTGTTTTTCATTGCTGGGCGCCGATTCCGTTCAGACCGGGAACGTATCTTTGGTTCGCTCGCCTGAGAATGTGGGTGCCCGAGCATCGCGGCCGCGTGGGGGGCTGAATTGGGGCGGCGATCAGCCTCTATAAGTTCGCCACTGCGTGCGAATGCGCGCGGCTTCTTCGGCGTCTCCCTGGCGCTCACGGGCGTCGGCCACGACCAGCCAGGCCTTGCGCTGCACCTCGGTTCCAGAACCTGACAGGGCTATGGCTTTCTGAGCGACCTGCACGGCCGACGACGGATGGTCCGCCGACAGCTGGAGTTCCGCCAGTCGCAACCACAGTTCCGGATCCTTCGGATTCATGCGGATCGCGCGCTCCACGTAGGCGATAGCCTCATCCAGATTGCCCTCGCCGACGGCCCGTTGGCTCTGCTGCAGCAGAGCCAGGGTCGGCACCGCATAGTTCGGCTGAGCGTTTGGTTCAGAAATCTGGGGCAGCGCTGTTGCAGGCCCCGAAGACGCGTTGTCGCCCGCCGAGACTGCATCATGCACGGTCTGCCCGTTTGCTGCGCGGCCTTGTGAGCCCTCCGTGGGGGCAACGGGCGACGTTGAAGCGCAGCCAGTCAGCAGCAGGGCACAAAGCAGCGCTGCTGGCCGAGTACGCTTTTCCGGCTTCAGTAATCCAGCGAGAAGTATCAGTCTTTGCTCAACCAAGCGCGGAGCCGGTCGGTAATGGTGCGAAGGTTGATACCACACCCGGCTTTGCTCTGCAAAGCGACCCCTCGGGGAACGGGCACGTCCACCACGTCGGCGCAGTTGGCGTTGGCCAGCAGTCCAGAACCGTACTCGATGGTCTTAAGGTCGTCTGTGAGCGCGTGATGGAGCGGCTGGACGGACAGATGGGTCATGATGTTGTCCCAGACGCGCAGGGCGCCGGCCGCCCCGGTAAGCCCCGTTGGCGCGTTGTCGTCCGCGCCCACCCACACGACCCCGAGATGAGCATCGTCGAACCCGGCGAACCAGCTGTCCCGATAGTCGTCGGAAGTGCCCGTCTTGCCTGCGACACCAGCGCGAGCGAAGCGCGAGCTCTTGCCCGTACCGTACAGCATCACCGCTTCCAGCCCGCGATTGAGGGCTTCCGCCGTTTGTGCAGGAATTTTTTGCTCGGGAGCGAACGGGTGGTGCGATACGGGGGTTCCGGTTTCGTCCAGAACGGCGATCACCGCCTTCGGGGGCATGTAGAAGCCGCCGCTCGCGAAGGTTCCGTAGAGGCCCGCCACCTCCAGCGGCGTCATAGATTCCGCACCCAGCAGCAGCGAGGGATAGGGGTTCTCGGTCTTTTGCCCGCTGAGGGCTGTGAGTCGAGCCGCTACCGTGTCTACGCCCAGCGCGAGACCCAGCTGAACCGTTGCCAGATTCAGAGAATCGCCCAGCGCGCGTACCAGCGGCACGGG
The DNA here is from genome assembly GCA_024640825.1 of Gammaproteobacteria bacterium. Taxonomy (GTDB): domain Bacteria; phylum Pseudomonadota; class Gammaproteobacteria; order Pseudomonadales; family Azotimanducaceae; genus UBA7803. The sequence goes on along the minus strand of JAHEEG010000244.1, from coordinate 2,248 downwards.
ACCGTGCACCTCGTTGTCGAAGTTCTGCGGTGTCCAGGTGGCGTGCCGCTGGCTGACGGTTACCGGAGCATCCTCGATGATGCTCGCCAGGTGGTAACCGGATTCCAGGGCTGTCAGGTATACCACTGGCTTGATGAGGGAGCCGATGGGCCGACGGGCATTGAGGGCCCTGTTGAAGCCGTCGACGCCAGCCATCCGCCCACCGGCCAGCGCCACCACCTCGCCGGTCTGATGGGACGTGATCAAGGCTGCCCCCTGCAGCAGGTCGGGTGCCAGCTCGCGAGCGGCTTCGAGATCGCTCAAAGTCTGGCTCAGCGCCTGCTCCACGGCGTCCTGTGCAGGCGGCTGGAGCGTGGTGAAGATACGCAGCCCGGCGGAAGTCAGATCCTGGTCACGGTAGCGGGTGCCCAGTTGGTTGCGCACCAGGTCCATGAACGCCGGGTAGTAGGTGCCGCCGACCCTTGCTCCGCGGACCACGGCCAGCGGCCGGTTTGTGGCGGTGTGCTGTTGATCATCGTCGATGAGGCCGCTGGCGTGCATTTTAGTGAGCACCAGGTTTCGGCGGGCCAGCGTCCGATCCGGATGGCGGAACGGGTTGTAGTAGGACGGTCCGCGGATGATGGCAATGAGCGTTGCAATCTCATCGGTGTCGAGTTCCGGGAGTGGCTTGTTGAAATAGAACTGGGACCCCAGCCCGAAGCCGTGAATGGCGCGCACACCATCCTGGCCCAGATAGATTTCGTTGATGTATGCGTTGAGAATGTCGGTCTTGCTGAACCGCAATTCCAGGATGATGGCCATAGCCAGCTCACGCAGCTTGCGCTCCAGCGTGCGTCGGTTGTCCAGGAAGTAGCTTTTGATCAGCTGCTGGGTCAGCGTCGACCCGCCCTGCTGCAACTCGCCTGCCCGGACGTTGACCCAGAGCGCCCGGGCAATACCTGCCGGGTCGAATCCCAGATGGGTTTCGAAATTCTGGTCCTCAACCGCGATCAGGCTTTGTCTCAAAAGATCGGGAACCTGTTCAGGTATCAGCACCTGTCGGTCCTCACCGTGGCTGGGAAAAAAACTGCCGATGGTTGGTGCGTCCAACCTGATCAACGGAACAGGGCGACCCGTGGCGTCATGAACGTCGCTGATCACGCCGGAGCCGAAGCTCAGGTCGATCTTCTGGCTGGCGCGAGGGCGTTCCAAGAAACGGAAGGCGCGCAGGTGAACGCTCAGGCGGGCCCCCGTCCGTTTGTAGGTGCCTGGCGCCTGTAGGTTAGGGGAGGCCTGGTATCCCAGGCGCTGCAGCTCGCGCGTGACCTCGCTCAGAGACAGGTTGGCGCCGGGAAAGATTTCCAGAGGCTGGGCGTAGATAACCGCCGGTACCGACCATCGCCGGCCTTCAAAGGTCTTGGTTATCGTCCGGTCCAGGTACATGAGATAGCCAACCACTGCGACGCCGAACAGCAGCGTCCCGAGAAACGCGTAGCGCAGCAGTGAACGTTTCAGGCTTGGCTTTCGCGAAGATCGTTTACCCCGGTGCCGGTGCGTTCTCTGTTTCCGGGTTGACTCAGCCACCGTTGGAACGCGGGCTTGATGGGTCGGCGGTCAGGTTGCGGGATTGGCATTCGGCATCGACGCTTCGGTGCGGCTGCCGGCGTCGCGGTGAGATCGATCGCAAGCCCGGGCGTGGGCGGCCAGATACTCGGTCGCGCTGATGATGCCAGCGTCTCGCAGACGCGTCAGCTCCTGCAGGTTTCGGTCGCCTGCATCGTCCGTGATCAGTCCAAGCCAGGAACCAAGCTTGTGGAGTATCAGCGCGATGCCGCGCCAGAGTTTGGGCAGAAGCCAGCATAGGGTAAGCAGGAACACGATGAAGGCTGCCAAGAATACCACGGGATGCTGCAGAGCCGCCCACAGCCCGGCGAACACGGCCACATCCTCCGCCAGGGAAGCGCCCCAGTTGCTGAAGGGCTCAGGGGAGGTGTTGATCAGCATCCGGCTGCTGGCTTTTGTTGCATGGGTCACCGCCGTGACGCTCCCGCCGACAATTGCCGCGGCAACGGCCAGCGCCGGTGTGACGTCACCGGCGGCACCGGCCGCCAGGATGGCACCGGCAGGGATTCGAATGAACGTGTGCAAGGCGTCCCAGCCGCTGTCCACTCCGGGAACTTTGTCGGCCATGAACTCAACGCAGTACATGAAGGCTGCGGCGAGAATCACCATCGGATCCTGCACCACCTCCAGTGCAGGAGGCAGGTCG
>JAHEEG010000095.1 GCA_024640825.1 Gammaproteobacteria bacterium | reverse complement strand
CGGCTACGTGGATGACGAGGGGTTCCTGTACCTTACCGATCGCGCGACTTTCATGATCATCTCCGGCGGCGTGAACATCTATCCCCAGGAAATCGAAGACCAGTTGGTCATGCACCCGAAAGTGGCGGACATCGCCGTTGTCGGCGTGCCAGATCCGGAAATGGGGGAAGCCGTGAAAGCCGTGGTGCAGACCGCCCAGGGCATTACCGCGGACGACGCCCTGGCCGAGGAATTGCTGGCCTACGCGCGCGAGCACATCGCTCACTACAAGTGCCCGAAGAGCGTGGACTTCATGGATGAGCTGCCGAGGCTGCCGACGGGCAAGCTCTACAAGCGGCTGCTCAAGGACAAGTACTGGGGGAAGACGGGGTCGCGGATCGTCTGAGGTTTTTTTTGGTACGGGATATGTGCTCTACCCGCAGGCACGAATACGGGGGCTTCGCTCCGCCCCTCCGGGGTGCCCGCCACACTCGAACTTGCCCCCGTCGGGGTCAAGCCAACCGGGGCAGCGTCGCGACATAGCCCTCGTATTCGTGCCTGCGGGTAGAACCGCTAACTCGTTCCAGAACCACAACGTAGTAAAGGCCATCGGCAGTCTAGAACTGCGGGCGATACGCCAGATCGACTCCGTTCAACATTCCGTCCACTCCGCGCCACCCAGCGAAGATCCCAAATCTACCGCTTCGGCTCCAGGTTTGTTCGACAGAGAAAGCTGACCTGGCAATGCCATCTGGTAATTATTGGAAGGTGCGCATGCTTTGCCGCAGAATGCCCATTCGCAGGGGAGGTAGATATGGAGCGACTGGACGTAGTGATCATAGGTGGCGGCATTGGCGGCAGCGCGCTTGGCGGCTATCTTGCCCTTGCCGGCCACAAAGTGCTCGTGCTCGAACGGCTTACCGAGTTTACGGACCGCGTGCGCGGAGAGTGGATGGCGCCATGGGGTGCCGCAGAGGCGAAAAAGATTGGTCTTTATGACCGATTTATAGCCGCTGGCGGTCATCACTTGACGCGCAACATCGGGTATGACGAATTGCTCACGCGGGCGCAGGCAGAGGCTCAAGCAGTCGCATTAGACCGGCTGCATCCGGATGTTCCCGGACCCTTGTGCATGCAGCATGTGGTCATGCAGAACGAAGCAATCGCCTGGGCGGCTGAATCGGGCGCGGATGTTCGACGTGGGGTCAGCGCCATACAACTAACGGCGGGCCCAGCGCCCCGCGTGCGATTCAGCCACGATGGCGCGACGCACGAGGCGGCCTGTAGGCTGATTGTTGGCGCAGATGGCCGTACCTCAGCCGTACGTCGGCAACTTGGCATGCAGATGAAAGAGGCGCCTCTGGATCATCTGATAGTGGGGTTGCTGGTGGAAGGCGCCGACGGCTGGCCGGAAGACCTCCAGTGTATTGGCAAGTTCGGCGACCTTCATTATCTGGTGTTTCCCCAGGGCGGCGGCAGAGTTCGGATCTACGCGGACTATGCCTACGAAGGCCAGGCACGCTTCAACGGCGCCGAAGGCGCGGCCGAGTTGCTTGCAGCGTTCGATCTGCCCGATGTGCCTAACAGCAAAGCAGTGGCACAGGCGCGGCCCATTGGCCCGTGCCGCTCCTATCCCAGTCAGGATGCTTGGGTGGACGAACCGCGCACCGAGGGAGCGGTGCTGATTGGCGACGCTGCCGGCTACAACGATCCGATTCTGGGCCAGGGTCTGTCTGTCACATTGCGCGACGCGCGCTTGGTCGGCGCATTGCTGGTTGAACATGACGATTGGAATCTGCGGCTGTTCGAACCATACGTCGCGGAGCGACGCGAGCGTCTGCGTCGGCTGCGCTTTACGGCGTCTTTCATCACCACACTGAACGCCCGTTTCGGGCCCGAGGATATGGAACGCCGGACGCATGCTTTCATGAAAATGCGTGAAGATCCCAGTCTGCTCATGGTACGGCTGGCCGCCTTCTCCGGGCCAGAGTCCGTGCCGGCCGAGTACTTCACCGAACAGTTCTACCAGAAGGTTTTCGGCACTACCGAGCACATGGTTGCTTGACGCTTTGGCGGCGGGCATCAACCCGAACAATCGCGTGGTATCGGCGAACCCGCCCACGATCGGCTGAAGCTACAGGGCCGGCCCGATCTCTGAAGAGGACACCTGCCATACCAGCGACACCACTGACCTGCCCAAAGGCGTCGAGATCAGCTACAAGAACATGGTCCCAACGCGAGCCAGTTCGACCTTTCTTCACTTCAGGCTATCCTGTGCGGCACAAGCCCCATCTTATTGACCCAGGAGTAGAATCCTTGAGCGAAGACACTACCCGACCCGCATGGTTTACCAGAAGAAATATCGCCCCGTTTACACTTAGCAATACAGCCATTGAGCAAATCATTAACGACGCCACACACGCAGTTGTATCTTGGGTCACCAAAGATCAGAAACCGGTGTCAGCAGTGATGCTGTATATGGTGATCGACGGGGTCATTACCATCACGTCAACAACCAACAGAGCGAAATACCACGCCTGGCGGCGTAACCCGGCAGCCTGTTTCTGTATTTGGGAGCCGGGGAACATCGGTCGACAGGTGACCCTACGAGGCGCTGTAGAAATCAAAAAAGACGCCTCGCTATTGCGGAAGTTTACCGAGGCATTTCTAACCATGCGAAGTGGTGGCGAACCCCCAACGGAAGAACGCCTCGCCGACGAGATTGCAAAATTCGACGCCCCGGACCGCCACATGATGCAATTGAGGGTCGAGAAAACACTAACGCACGACCTTAATCAGCTTTTCGAAGTTGAGACAACGGGCGTAGATGTCTGGAGCTAGTTTCGACTCGATAGCGAGTGCCTAGACGCCCGCTCATGCGCTTGCGGCCGATAGCTGCGATTTTTCCTGCGCTCCTCGGGCTACGCGATTGCCGCTGCCTGATCTCAATGCGCCGCTTCTTCCCGCATCATGCGCAGGATGTCCCGCTCCATGCCTGCATACCGCGGATGAGCGCGTAGCTCTTCCCGCGTGCTGATGGCGGCATCCTGCTTGAAAGGGGGGTGAAGCACTGTCTTGACCCTGCCCGGATGGCTGGACAGAAAAATGATCTGGTCACCCAGCAAAAGCGCCTCCTCCACGTCATGGGTCACCATTATCACGGTCATCCGTTCCTTGCGGATCACGTCCAGCAGCAGCTCCTGCATCTGCCAGCGCGTTTCAGAATCCAGCGCGCCGAAGGGCTCATCCATCAGCAATAACTGCGGTGTGGTTGCCAGAGCCCGGGCCAGCGCAACACGCTGGCGCATGCCGCCGGACAACTGGTGCGGCCAGGCATCTGCAAAACGGGAAAGGCCCACGCGATCGAGAAAATAGTCGACGGCGCCTTCCGCCAGGGCGATCGCATCACCATTGATGCGAAGTCCATAGGCCACGTTGCGCCGCACCGTAAGCCAGGGAAACGACGTATAGCCCTGAAACACCATGCCGCGATCGCGGTTGGGACCGGTCACCGGCACACCATTGAGCACAATGCGACCGCTGGTGGGTGTGTCCAGCCCGGCGATCATGCGCAAAACCGTGGATTTTCCGCAGCCCGACGGTCCCAGCAGGATAGTGACCTGTCTCGGCGCCACGGCAAAACTGACGTTATCCACCGCCACCGTGGGCATACCCCGGCCGGGGAACGTTTTTCCCAGCCGGTCCACCATCAGGCCAGTTTCCTGCAGGGCTGGCTCCTGCGGACGGACGGTGGCGCTCACTCGGCTTCCGTCATCAGCCCGGCATCGCTGAGCACGCCTGCCAGCGGCGCGCTCACCACACCCGCGGTCCAGTCATGCATGGCGCTGGCCTGACCAAACTTGATCCACCACTCATTGGTAGTGGTCCAGTGCTGCACGATTTGGCCATTGCTCATGCCCAGCGGCAGCTCTCCCGGAATCAGCCCCATAAAGCGGCCCGCTTCTTCCTTGTCGAACACCCAGATGCCGCCCTTATATATCTCGCCATCGGAGCCGATCACCATAGCCACATCCTGGACGCTGAACTGAATTGCATCGGCAATGATCTTGTTGCCTTCCTCTGGGTTGGCCTTCCACCAATCCACTGCCGCAAAGTAGGCTTTCATGGCGAGCTTTGCCGCTTCCGGGCGATCATTCAGCAGGGCTGAAGTCATATACATACCGTCACCCAGCAGTGCGGTTCTGATCCACTTGTCCTCTGCTGAAGTGGCCATGACCTGCGCGCCCGGCATGCCAGCCAACACCTTGCTGCCAAAGGGTTCCCAAAATTCGCCGGCTGCCACATCGCCGCTGAGCATGGCACCCACAGCCTCATCCATGATCACGTTGACGAATTCCACCTGATCAATGGTGATACCGTTCTCCTCCAGCCAGATCCCCATGAATATCTGGGTCAGGCCACCTTCCAACACAGCGACTTTCTTGCCGGCCAACGCCGAGGGCGTTGCAATGTCCGGGCGCAGAATAATCTTGTCGGTGCCATAGGAGGGGTTGGTGTACGTCACTAGCTTCACCGGCACGTTCTTGTCCACCGCAATGGGGCCGTACTCCACGGTACTAGAAGTAATGTCCAGCTGCCCGGCGCTCATCAGGCCAAAGCTTTCGTATGGGTCTTCGATAATGCGGATATCCAGATCCAGTTCCGGCACCAGATTCTTTTCCTTGGCGATAAACCAGAAGCCGTAACCCGGCCAGGAAAACAGCGATACCTTCACCGATTCCCGGCGCGTTTCCTGCGCCGCCGGTTCGACTGTCTTCTCAGGCGCTTCCGGACTGCCACAGGCACCCAGCGCCAGCACCATAGCCAGCGTCAGCCAGGGCGTTATGAAGGTACGTTGCATCAATGTAGACATGGTTTGCACTCCTCGCAGGGGAATCGGTCAGTGACGACGAAGGTATGGGAACAGCAGCCAGTAGAGTCCTCGAAAAGCAAGATCACAGAGCAGGCCAAGCAAGCCAATCACCAGAATGCCGGCCATGATTTCATCAACATGCACAAAACGGCGAGCCCGCATCATCATGGCGCCAATACCATCGGTGGCCGCAACAATTTCGGCTATCACCAGATAGGTCCAGCTCACCGCAAGCATCTGTCGGCAGGTATCGACGATCCCCGGCAGCGCCACGGGAACGACTATCGTCCAGAGAATGGTGCGCCGGGAACCACCGAGGGTTTTAGATGTTTCAATAAAATCCACTGGCGTCTGCTTGGTGGTATCGCAAACCAGCGTGATCAGAAACCAGATCACGCCGAGCATCAGCAGCGCGATCTTCTGGGTATCCCCGGTACCCAGCCACATCAGCAGCAGCGGAATAAATGCCGGGGCAGGCAGATAGCGGAATGCGGAAACCAGCGGGCTAAGAGCCGATTCCACCACCGGAAATGCACCCATCATCACCCCCATCGGCACCGCCACGGCTACCGCCAACGCGAAACTAACGAGAATGCGCTGCAGGCTGGCCAGCACATCACTACTGAAGCCACGCTCGGCAAAAAGTTGCCAGAGCGCCTCTGACACCTGCACCGGCGACGGGAAAAGCGGATTGCCGGCCGCCCCACTGGCGGAAGCCAGGTGCCACCCGAGCAGAAAAGCCACCCAGGCGAAGATACCCAGCCCGACCTTCAACAGCACGGGCACGTCGCGCTTGAATTCAAACCAGCGCGCATGAACTTTCACCGGCGTCAACGGTGGCGCAGCCGACTCCAGCACGGAAATCGATGCGGGGTCACGCACCGCCTGCGCTTTTCCATCGGACCGTTCGACGGCCGGCGTGCGGTACTCGGTTGGCTGCAGCATGCAGTGCCCCGTCAGAACGCGGTAAGGAATGACAGCGCGTTGACACCCACTGCCTGCCCGGTTTTCAGCTGGTCCACCACGCTGTCCTCGCCGTAATGTTCTGATTGCACCCGGTCAACGCGGTACCTGTGAAAAGCCACCAGCTGTGGCCAGAAGCTGAGCTGCTGCGGGCAATGACGCGGGTAAAGCTGCTGATGCAGCGCCGGCAGCTTGTACCAGCCCAGCGTCGGCTTGTTGTGGTGCGCATTGTGATACGGGAAGTTGAGTGCCAGCAGGTTCAGCCAGGGCCAGCGCGCGGAAATCAGGTTGCTGTAGGTATTGGCCTCCTCGAAGGCTTGGTTGCCCTTCAGCGGGGGAACGAAGGTCGGGTCGTTCAGGCGGTAGAAAATTTCGTAGCTGTGCTGGAAGTTGTCGAAAAAGCGCAGAAAGGTGATGAACAGAAGATAAGCGAGCACATACCCCGCTGCCGCTGCAGGCGACACCCACGCAATCAGTGCGAACAGTGAGAAGCGCGTCAGTGCGACACGGATCACCCGGGCGCGTTGGTCTTTCTTGTCCTCATAGACAAAAGGCGCAACCAGTTGCATGCCGTGCATCAGCAATTCGACGGCGGGAATGTAGGCCCACTCCAGCGCGTTGACCAGTTTCTCCAGCAACTCATGGCGCTTAAGCCAGCTACGGTAGTCGAACGTCACCGGCTCGCAGTTGTCCACATGATGGCGCATGTGCTTGTAGCGCATGTCTTCGTAGGTGCCATAGTTGCTGCCGCAAATGGCGTTCAGGCACCTGCCGAGCAGACTGTTGTGGGACGTGGCCTTGAATACGGCGTTATGGCCACAGTCATGCATCAGGTAGGCGGCAATGCACATACCGTGGGCCAGTGCCAGCACACCAGCGGCATACAGCCAGGGATTGCCTTGGAACAGCGCCCACCAGCCACCGAAATAGGCCAGCAGGATATAGCTGATGCTCGCCATGCTGGGCCACAGGCCATCGGGATCGCGCAACAGCAAACGAACAGACTGCATCGTTGGATTCCTGTCAACTTCAGCCGGCACGGGCAGCTCTTGCGGCGGATGTGCGAATCAGCCAGTCGTCAAACTGATGTCGCTGGCGCTCGCCCATCCAGCGATTCAGCTCCCACAGATCCGCCACTGGCACATTGGTAAAGGGCAGACAGTGCAGATAACCATCGGGACCGAATTCCGGTGTCATGGTGGTGGTGCTGTACCCGCGCGCCCGCTGGGCGCGCCAGATTTCTCGCCAGCAGCGCTCGTGAGAAGCCAGCGCGACGGCATATTCCGGTGCGGCGGGATGCGGCACCTGCGGGCCCTGGTCGTAGCCTACCCGGCCGTGAATGTGATGCGCCCGCTCTGCTACCTCGGCGATCACATCCCACTCGCTGTCCATCAGGCGCTCACACACCACCACCCAATGGCTGAAGTCACAGGTAATGATCAGCTCCGGAATCTGTCGCAGCACATCCCGGGTCACCCAGGGATTAAAGAAGGAACGGCCTCGATGGGTTTCGAAGCTGCAGATTACGCCGTGCCGATCGGCCATCGTCTGGGCGCGACCAAAGAAATCCACCTGGACATCCAGCGGCCAGGCGTCACAGCCCCCCATGACGTTGAAAAAGCGAGGCGAAAGCGCCTTGCCTCGACTGATCTTGCCCTCGAGATCCGCAAGGTGCTGATCCGGTGTAGCCTGTCTGTCCGGTACATAGCTGCCCGTGGTGCAAATTTCACAGATGTAGTCGAGCTGATGGGCCGCCAGCGCTTGCGCCAGCTGTTCGAACTCTCCTTCGTGCTGCGGAGCCGGCGCTTCAATACCCTGAAAGTCCGCTTTCCTGGCCAGCAGCGCGGCTTCGGCGACAGAGCCCGTGTGGCCCCAGAATGTTTTAAACAGCTCAAATTCCATCCCGGCTTCCCTTGCTTTGGAGCACAGTATTCGTACGGACCGGGAGGCTGTAGCAAGCGATGTGCCAACGAGTGTAAATCTGCACATGATTCGAGAATGCGTGCAAAATGACATGCACCTCCGGGCATAACCGTGTGTGCTCGGCCTGCACCCGCCCTGTTCTGGTGCCAGCCTGAACAACCAACGCACCATTCTCAGCCGACTGTAGGTAGAACAATTCCGCCCGGCGGGCTATTCGGGTGCGATCCTGCGGATGCCACTTACCAGATGTAGGTTGCGGCGTACTGAGTTTCCGTCAAAGACGATATTCACTTCTCACCAGGCCAATATTCAACGAATGACCGCTGCGGGTTGCGGAATCAACCGGTCGACGCAACGCACTACTCTCCTGGGCTGGAAAAGAAGCGTTGCAGGTGAAGCAAAATGAACATCCTCAGCGTAACGGGCACGACCCTACCTCAAACCAGAACCATCCCGCCGGGCTCAGGGTTGGAATAGTGTTGAAGCACGCCTACTGAGCCGAAAGAAAATCGAGCAGCAGCTCTGTAACCTTATCCCCAGCCTCATCCGTAACAAAGTGGCCAACGCCCGGCAGTACCTCCAAGCGGTAACGCCCGGTGACGAAATCCGCCGTTCCGCGCGCCGCGGTTTCACCGACGGAGGCGTCCGCATCTCCCCAGATATACAAAGTGGGAACCGTTACCGCGGGCACGTCCGCGGCGGCTAGCCCGCTCTCTCCACTGGCAGCTGCCCGATACCAGTTGACCGCCGCTTCCAGCGTGACAGGATCCGCCAGCACGGAGAGGTACGCGTCAATGTCTGCTGCAGGTACGCCCTGATCCACCAGCGAGCGTCGCAGCCTGGCAGCGCCGTTTTCCAGCAGCAGGCCAACCGTTTCCGCATTCTGGAACGCCTTGTGGTGCTTTGACCGAATGGCCTGTTGAGGATCGCTGCGGAAAGCGGCCGCAAAGGCGGCGGGATGCGGCCGAGAAAGTACGGTTAGGGATCGGATACGCTCCGGGTGATAGGCAGCGAGCAGCCAGCTCAGCTGCCCGCCCCAGTCGTGGCCGACAACGTGGAAGCGCTCGTGGCCGAGAACCCGCGCCAGCTCTAGGGCATCTTCTACCAGCAGCCGAGTGGCATAGCTGGCTTCGTCTAAGGGTTGCGCACCGCGGGAGTATCCGCGCTGATTGGGTGCTACGGCGAGATAACCGCCGGCCGCCAGCGGCTGAAGCTGATGCCGCCAGCTGTAGCCGGTCTGCGGAAAGCCATGCAGCATGAGCACCAGGGGGGCGTCGCGATCGCCGACGACCTCGGCGTCGAAGGTCAGCCCGTTTGCAGCGATTTGTTCGGTCATGAGGCTTCTCAGTCTCCGAGTTCGGTATTCAGCTCGCCGATCCGCATCTCGCCTTCGCGGGTCTGGCCGCCCACCTCCAGAAAACGCTGCATGGCCCGCTGCGCGCTGTCGGTGCGGAGCAGCCGCTGGAACAGGTAAGCCTCATCCACCAGGCCGTCGTGCAACGGCTTATCAGCACCATTCACGGCCTCCTTCGCCAGCCGCACGGCTTCGACCGGAAAAGCGGCAATGCGGCCCGCCAGTGCATCTACCCAGGAATCGATCTCCCCAGGCTCGAATATTCGGTTCAGATAGCCCCAGCGCTCTGCCGTTTCGGCATCCAGATCGTCGCCGCCCAGGATGATCTCCATGGCGCGGCCACGACCCACCAGGCGTGGCAGGCGTTGGGTTCCCGTCCCCCCCGGCAGTATGCCAAGCGGCACTTCCATCTGGTTGACCTGGGTCTTGCCGCGGACGCCGAATCGCATGTCGAAGCTGGCGGCCAGCTCGCTTCCACCCCCACCAACGCGACCCTCGATCTGAGCGATGGTGACCTTGTCCATGGTGCGAAAGCGCTCGCACATCTGGTGGTACTCGTTGAGTTCGACATCGCGCTCGGCGTCCTGGCCCGTCGGAAACCGGAGAATTTCGCTGACATCGAAATGCGCCAGAAAAAAATCCGGGTCGGCGCTCTTCATCACCACAACCGTGAGGTCGCGGTCGGCTTTGAGCTCCGCCGATAGCGCCGACAGCTCGGCGTAGAGCGCCGGCGTGATGATGTTGATCGGCGGGTTGCTCACCACGACTGTGGCCCGCCGGCCTTCCTTGTGAACGGTCAACAACTGATAGTCATAAGCCATGCGTTTTCTTCCCCTCTCTGGCTAAACGGGCCGGGGCACCCTGGGGCCCGACGATACACAGTCAGCATAACTCAGAATTCCGGCATAATGAGGCCCGACCCATTAACGGACAGCAGTGATGGACAAGTCGATTCGCCGCAGCATCGTAGAGCGCATAGACACGTTGGCCGACGACCTGATCGCGGTCTCCCGCGCCATACACGCCAACCCCGAGTTGGCCTTCCGGGAGCACTTTGCGTGTGAGCTTCTCAGCCGCACCCTTACCGAGCACGATCTGCCGGTAACGACCGGCGTCTATTCCCTGGAAACATCCTTCGAAACCGCATTTTCCGGTGCCAGCGGCCCCACCGTCGCGCTGCTCGCGGAGTACGACGCGCTGCCGGGTATAGGTCACGCCTGCGGCCACAATCTGATCGCTACCGCCGCCCTAGGTGCGACGCTGGGGCTGCAGGCAGTCGGCGCTAAACTGCCGGGCACGGTGAAGCTACTGGGTACCCCAGCGGAGGAGAAAGGCGGGGGCAAAGAACTAATGGCCCGGGCCGGCGCCTTCAACGGCATCGACGCGGCGCTGATGATTCATCCGGCGGGCGTGAACCTGACCACCATGCCCTGCATCTGCGTTGCGGAGGTGGAAGTGGTCTATCACGGGCGCTCGGCCCATGCCTCCGCCATGCCGCACAAAGGCCTAAACGCGCTGGATGGGCTGCTGCTGGCCTATCAGTCCATCTCGAACCTGCGGCAGCACATTCGCGATCGGGAACGTATTCACGGCATCGTTACCGATGGCGGCCAGGCGCCAAACATCGTTCCCGAACGGGCCGCCGGCGAGTTCTACGTGCGGGCGGTCAACGAGCGCGACCTGGCCGCGCTCAAACCCAGGGTGCAGGCCTGTTTCGAAGCCGGCGCCAAAGGTAGCGGCTGCGAGGTGGAAGTCAACTGGGCCAACGTGGACTATCTGGACCTCAACACCAATTGGCCTCTGGCAGAGACCTTTCAGCGGCACGGCGAGGCACTTGGCCGCGAGTTCCTGACCCCGGAAAAATTCGGCGGTGCCGGCAGCACCGACATGGGCAACGTCAGCCATCTGGTACCTTCCATACACCCGATGCTGGCGGCAGCGCCGCCCAAGGTGGTTATTCACAACCCGGAGTTCACCAAGTGGGCGGGCTCGGAAATGGGCGATCTCGCCGCCCTGGACGGGGCCAAAACGCTGGCGCTGACTGCCGCGGAGTATCTGCTCGACAAAAAGCTGCAGACCGCAACGCGCAAGGCCTTCGAAGTGTCGAAGGGGCTCTCCTGAGCCATGCCCGCGATCGTCGCGGATCCGCACCGCGTTACTGCGGGTTGGCTGACGGAGGTACTCCAGCACGGGGATTATCAGGCCGAGGTGGCGGCGTTCACCTGGCAGAACATCGGCACCGGCCAGGTCGGTCAGAACGTGCGGTTTTCACTGACCTACGCCCCAACCAAAGACAAAGGCCCGGAAACCCTGGTCGGCAAATTTGCTTCCGGGGACCCCATCAGCCGCGCCACCGGCAGCGCTCAGAACAATTACCTGAAAGAAGTGCGTTTCTACCAGCAGCTGCGTTCCACCCTGGATATACGCACACCCGAGGTGCTATTCACCGAGATCGATATCGCGACGGACGATTTCTGTCTGATGATGGAGGATCTCGCTCCAGCCGTGCAGGGCGATCAGCTCGCCGGCTGCAGTGTCGATGAGGCAGCCCTGGCGCTGCACGCGGCGGCAGGCCTGCATGCGCCGCGCTGGGCGGACGCCAGTCTCGAGGCCCTAGAGTGGCTCGGCCGACAGACGCCCGAGACTATTACCGCGGGGCAGGCGCTCTACAACCAGGTGTTCTCAGGCTTCATTGACCGCTACGAAAAACGTTTGTGCTCGCAGCACATGCAGGTCGCCAGACGGCTGGGCGAGGGTTTCACAGCCTGGGCATCCGGCTACGGGGGACCACAGACCGTCACCCACGGCGACTACCGCCTGGACAACATGCTGTTCGGCGGGCCCTATCCGCTGACCGTGGTGGACTGGCAGACGCCGGGTATCGGCGCGGCGATGGCGGACGTGTCCTACTTTCTCGGCGCGGGTCTGCTGCCAGAAACCCGCCGTGCCAGCGAGCGGGACCTGATCAGGGCCTATCACGCAGACCTCTGTGGACGAGGCGTTTCCGACTACCCCTTCACCGACTGCTGGGAAGACTATCGGCGCTTCAGCTTCAGCGGCCTGCTTATGGCCGTAGTGGCATCCATGATCGTGGGACAGACCGACCGGGGAGACGACATGTTCATGGCCATGGCCAGCCGCCACGCTCAGCAGGTTCTCGACCTGGATGCACTGGAGTTTCTGGACGCGTGAACATCTGGGTTTTCGGATACGGGTCGCTGATCTGGCGGCCGGATTTCGACTATACGGCACGCCGACCTGCCAGAGTGTACGGCTGGCAACGCCGGTTCTGGCAGGGCTCTCACGATCACCGCGGGGTGCCGCACCGTCCGGGCCGCGTGGTAACCCTGGTGGAGGCCGCCGACGCCTTCTGCGACGGCGTCGCCTATCTCGTGGAGCGCCATACCGTGGAAGCGACCTTCGAGGCGCTGGATCATCGGGAGAAAAACGGCTATCAGCGGTTCAACGTTGGGCTGCAGCTCGCCCGCCGTGAAAGCAGCCCCGCCGCAGAAGGATCTCAAGCCGCCCAAGAAGAGGCCGCGCAGACCACGGGCGTTGTTTACGTGGCGCCGAAGGACAACCATGCCTTTCTTGGCCCCGCTCCCCTGGAAGAGATGGCACGGCAGATTCTCTCCTGCGAGGGACCAAGCGGACGCAACAAGGACTATCTGTTGAAGCTCGCTCAGTCGCTGCGAGATCTTGACGCTGAGGATCCCCATGTGTTCGAGTTGGAAGCCCTGGTAAGGAGTCTCGAGCAGTGGACATAACTTTCAGCCCGCAGCACGAAGCATTTCGCGACGAAGTCCGGCTTTTTCTGGACGAAGCGCTGACGGACGAGCTGCGGGACGCTCAGCGGTTCTGCCCCGGCATCTTCCTCGACTACGAACACAACATCGTCTGGCACCGAATCCTCTATGGCAAGGGCTGGGTCGCCCCCGCGTGGCCCAAGGAATACGGCGGCACCGGCTGGGATCTAACCCAGCGCTACATCTGGTCTACGGAGACCACCCTCGCCGGCGCGCCGGCACTGGCGCCCATGGGGCTCGGCATGTGTGGCCCCATGCTCATCGGCTACGGCACCGACGCCCAGAAAGCCCAGTATCTGCCACGGATACTTTCCGGCGAAGATTACTGGTGCCAGGGCTACTCGGAACCCGGGTCGGGTTCTGATCTGGCTTCTCTGAAGCTGCGCGCCGACAGCGAGGGCGACCACTACGTGCTAAACGGCACAAAGATCTGGACCACCCACGCGCACTTTGCCAACCGCATGTTCCTGCTGGTTCGCACCAGCGACGGCGGAAAACCGCAGCAGGGCATCACCTTCCTGCTGCTGGATATGGATACACCCGGCATCACGGTCGAACCCATCCTCTTCGCCTCGGGCACCCACGAGGTCAATCAGGTGTTCTTCGACAACGTCCGCGTGCCAAAAGCCAACCGGGTCGGTGAGGAAAATCAGGGTTGGACAGTCGCCAAATACCTGCTGGAGTTCGAGCGCGGCGGCGGCGGAGCCGCCGGGCAGAAAACGGCCCTGCAACGGCTGCGCAACCTGGCGCGGCAGATTCCAACGCCAACGGGAACCCTGGCCGAAGAGCCGTCTTTCAAGCGCAAGCTGGACGAAACTGAGGTGAA
>JAHEEG010000094.1 GCA_024640825.1 Gammaproteobacteria bacterium | reverse complement strand
CCGCCGATACCCCGAGCCGTGATGCGAAATATTTCGACGCGATCCGCAGCGTTAGCGGCATAGGGATCATTGATCTGATAGGCGTTCTCTTCACGAACCACGGATGCCGCATGCTCAATGATGTACCGCGGCGCCTCGTCGACACCGTCTACCGTCGTGGGCGCCACTGCGCTTGTTCCGCCGGCCCAGACGCCAGCCTGTTCCCAGCGGTTCGGGTCGCCCATATCCGAGACGGTCCAAAGCCCATTGCCGCCAGCGTCAGTGAAAATGGCCGTTGTCACCACGCCTTCCAGAAAATTCTCCGCATCCCGCAAAGCGGACTCCGCCGACTGAAACGCCAGCAGCGTGTCGTGCTCGTTGCGTGCCATTCGGGTTTCCAGGGTGGTGGTCTGCACGGAGGAAACGCCGATGATAGTGAGCACCAAAAGAAGCACCAGGCTGATGAACAGCGCCACGCCGCGTTGACGGCGGCTGTTGAGAAGCAGGAGTGGCATGGCTTTCATGTTCACACCTCCGGGTTCGCATTACGCAGCAGCAGGGTTTTACTGAACGTCCGCGACAGACGATTGCCGGCATCTACGGTGTCCACGCTGTTAACTGCCACTGAGACCCTCAGGGACACCACCTGATTGGGATCCGGCACGTCGTTGAAATCAACGTATTGATTGGCGTTGGATATGCCATCGGTGAGCGTGGTATCCACGCCAAACAGAACTTCGAGATCTTCAACGCCCTGAACCAGTTCCACCGGCTGAGCACCGCCCACCTTCTGCCAGAGCGCGGACGGCGTATTGCCCTGATTGTCCTGTCCCAGACTGGGCGCTATGAAGAAATAGGTTGATTCCAGCGCGCCCACATTGGCGTCTTCACCATAGGAGCGGCCGAGATACGAAAGCGTGAACGGAATCAGCCCGGTGGGAGAAGAGATCTGATCCGCGTTCTCGTAAAGGTTGCCGGCGGCGGAGGTCGCGTGCAGCAACGTCGCCTCGTCACCGGCGACGTTCATCCCCGTGACCCTGAAGACTGCCGCCTGCTCGCAGTTGGCCAACAGCACGATGTCGTTGACGCCAAAACCCGGATCACCACCGGGCGCTCTGACAACCGGATCTCCCGTGGGTTGCAGAACCTGAGTCAGATTTCGTCCCGGATTCTGCATGCCCCGGAACACCAGCACGTCCGTGCCAGGCTCGATGGTGGTGGTATCTATACCGTTACCCGGGATGTAGACGTTCACGTTCACCCCGCCAGTGGTTCTTGGCAGGGTCGCGAGCGTCGGGCTCCAGGTGCCGTCCGCATTGCCATTGTATCCCTGCACAAATTGGGAGATGTCAAATTCAGGCATGGCGTTCCAGTTGCCACGCAATCCTTTGACAATGTTGACCGTCTCCGGCGCGCAGCCGAAGTAACCGGCAGAGCGCGCCGCTCGGGAAATGAACTCCATGGCGAAGCGCGCGTTCTCCTGCATGCGGGACTGACCGTTGAGCACGTTGTAGGTCTGCGAATTGCCCACAAAGAGCTGGACAATACCGGTGACCACGACCAGACCAAGCGCCAGCGCCAACATCAGTTCTACCAGCGAAAACCCGCCGTTTACGGATTTTCTGGACGATTGACGTGTCATCTGTTCTCGCATGTACGCTACCCTCTCAACCCTGGCTCTCAGCCACGACGCTCTGAATCTGGCCGTTGGTTTCCGCCCATTGAACCGTGATCGTGACGGTTCCGGCGCCATCTATTTCTATGGACCCATCACCCTGGGGCAGCCCCGGCTGTTGATCTTCCGTTGGCAGGATGCCGCCGGCACGCAGGCCCTGGCACACGCCGTCGCCGTGATAACTGCCGAGGGTGCACTTCCAGCTGGCTACGTCGAACGCAACCATCTGCGCTTCGCTGCAGACGTTGGCAATACAGTCGTTGGCGCCCGGCGGTCCGTCACCGATATCCACGCCGGCATAGGCGACCCCTGCTGCCGCGCCCGGATTGGCCCGGATCCGGTCCATGATGTCGTACGCAAGCTGCACCGCTTCGGCACGCTCGAGCGCGTCTCGGTTGTTCTGCAGGCTGACCATCTGCAGCGCGGTAACCCCCAGCACGCCAATGCCCATGACCAGAACGGCCACCAGCAGCTCGATGAGAGAAAAACCCCTGCTGATACTTCTGCCCCGTCGCATCTGCCCTTTCCTCCTCCTCACGGGTAACACACCAGTTCGTTAGCGTCGGGTCGGCCTATCGCGCTGATTCGCACCTCCCGCCCGGGATCGTCGCCCGCGTCGCCGCCGCAAAGCTCCACTCGGGCGTCAGCTCCCAGCGCCAACAGCAACATGCCGCGGGAATTGAACGACAGTGTGGTGCGGCCGTTGAGCGCGCCTTCGCCGTTCAATGTGGCACCGTCGAGCGGCGCAAAGACGCGCAGCACAGGGGGATCGCAGTCGCCCGGGTTTCCAGCAACTACGCAGTAACCGCCACCCCATTCGTTGTCCGCCGAAGCCGCGCCCGCCTGGACGCTGACTACGCCGCCGAGCCTGGCGGCTTCGCTGCGCGCGTAATTTACGGCCAGCACAAAATCGTTGACTCGCGCGGTCATGGTTCGCTGCGTAATGAAGTCGGTGAATGCCGGCAGCGCAACGCTGATCAGAACGGCTGCGATCGCCATGGAGACCATCAGCTCAATGATGGTAAATCCTGATTTCGTCGACTTATTTGTCATACTGTCTTCGCTGCGTTCTATGGCTTTTATGGCAGCTAACAGTCTATGGAAGGAAATCGGGCGCGTAACGTGATTGCCGACAGGCGGACGTGTTTCTCAGGATGAGCGGTCAATACGACCGTTTGAGGCGAGCCGGTCCCCCAGCCGGTCGCCCAGAACTACTCGTCCCAGTTGTCCTCGCCAGCATCGATGGTCGCGTTGCCATCCCGTGACCAGCCGCGGTTGCCGGCGTTGTCATAGGTCATCGGACCATCACCGGCCATGACGTTGATAGGCGTCGCCGTCAGGGTGAAGGTGTTTCCTTCAGCGTCTATGGCCACGGCAAAGTTGTAGCGATTCTGGCGCACAGATTCAGGATTGCAGATGGTACCCGCAGCGAGCGCCGCGTCCGCCCCGTCGTAGTCAAAGTTCATTGCCGCATAGCGCTCCATGCCCTGAGCGCAGTTCAAAAGATCTGCCTGAGCTTCCGTGCGGAACGTACGCTGGGAGTACTGGTTGTATATCGGCATCGCAACCGCCGCGATAATAGCCAGGATAGCCACCGCAATCATCAGCTCTACCAGGGTGAATCCAGAGTTACGCATGGGGCTGTCCTGCCTTTTGGCTGTCATTTCCATTGTTTACGGGTTCAGGAACCCGGTCGAAGACACGACAGAGAACCTCGCATGAACGGTATCAATCTGCCGGCGAAGGGTCAGCGGACTCTGTCACAGAATTGCTGGCGATATCACCGGCCGGATCGGCGGCAGCCGTCACCTCAACGATAGAAACGTCGAAGATGACACGTCGACCGGCCAGAGGGTGGTTGAAGTCTACTTCTACCGTTTGCTCGAACAGGCGGAGAACCACACCGGGCAATTCCCCATCCGGCGCGGAGAATGACACGATGAGCCCAGGTTCCAGCGTCACTCCGGCGAAGCGCTCCCGGGGCAGCAACTGGACGTTTTCGCGCCGATGCTCACCAAAAGCCTGAGCAGGCTCGAGCAGGATCTGCGCATCGTCCCCGGCGCGCATGCCAAACAGGGCTTCTTCAAATCCGACAAGCAGGCTGCCATCGCCGACCTCGAAGGTAGCCGGCCGACCCCGACGGGTCGTGTCTATTTCCTCGCCGGATTCCAGCAGCACGGCAAAATGCAGCGTCACCCGGGACTGCTGGTTGATTCGCTGGCCCGCGCTGGTGGTAATGATGTTGCTCATGACGATGTCTGTTCCTGGCGCTGTCTGAAAAACTCGGCCACGGTCACGCCGATCCACAGCGTCGCTCCGATGGTCAGCGCGGCGTCTGCGACGTTGAAAGCTGGGAAGTAGTAGTGTTCGTAGTGCACCAGCACAAAATCCACCACGTAACCGTGTATGACGCGGTCAATCAAATTGCCAACCGCGCCGCCGACAATGAGACCATAAACCCAGCCCATCGTCCGATGGCCGTCCGGCAGACGACGCAGCTCATAGACGATGAACGCGACGAATCCGATTGCAAGCACAACGAAGAACCAGCGCTGCCAACCGCCAGCCTGACTGAGCAGGGAAAACGCCGCCCCCTCGTTGTGCCAGCGCACCCAGCTGAAAAAAGGCAGGACCGCGACTTCGTCGCCGAGCTCGAGTGTGCGTACGACGTACCACTTGGTGGCCTGATCCAATACCACGACGACGACGCCCAGACCCAGCCACTTAAGTGTATTCATGTGCGATCAGCTTCATTCGAATCGTCGAACCATTGGCGGGCCATAGCGATATCCTTTTCGATCTGCGCCTTGAGCGCGTCGAGGCCGTCAAATGCGCGTTCGTCGCGAATCTTGAGTTTGAACTCCACGGTCAGCAGCTGGCCGTAGATGTCGCCTTCGAAGTCGAATATGTGCACTTCCAGCAGCGGTTCCTTGCCATCTACCGTCGGCCGGATGCCGATGTTGGCAATGCCGTGGTAGACACGATCTAGCCCGGACACCGTCACCGCGTAGACGCCCTCCAGAGCGGCCCGATAGCGATGCAGCGGTATGTTGGCCGTCGGAACGCCCAGCTGTCGTCCCAGCTGTCGGCCATAGATGACCCGCCCCATGATGAAGTACGGATGGCCGAGCAACCTTTCGGCCAGCGGGAAATCTCCCGCCCAGAGCACCTCTCTGATGCGCGAGCTGCTGACTCTCTCGTGATCGAAGGTCAGCGTGCCCATCAACGAAACGCCAAAGCCATAGCGATCGCCGGCGGCCTTGAGCATGTCATAGTCACCGTGGGCGCCTTTGCCGAACCGGAAATCGTCCCCGACCACCACGTAACGCACCCCAAGCAGACGATCGAGCAGCTCCTCGATGACCCACTCTGCAGGGGTGTTGGCGGTGCGATCGTTGAATGGCAGGCAAAGCACACGATCGAGCTCCGTCTGCTGCAGCAGGGTGATCTTTTCGCGGAAGCGCGTCAGCCGCGCGGGTACCGCGTCACCGCGGAAATATTCTCGCGGCGTCGGCTCGAACGTGAGCAGCATGCTCGGCGCTTCCAGCTCGCGGCTTTTGGCGACCAGGTGATCGAGCAGCATCTTGTGACCATAGTGCACGCCATCGAAATTGCCGATAGTGAGCACGCAGCCACGATGCCCGGGCTGCAGGTTGTGTAGTCCAACGATGACTTCCATTCGGTTCGTCATAGGCGCGCATTATAGAGACTTCGAAGCATCTAGACGCGATGCAGAAGCGATTTAGGACGCTCGCCCATGACTATCAGCGCCAGCAGATAAACGCCACTGCCACCGGCAACTGCGGCGGCAAGCCAGAGCGCCCGACTGGCAGCCGGCATCTGCAGCCACTGCGCACCCTCAGGCAGCAGCAGCCAGAGTGCCAGGCCCATGGCAACGGCGGCTGTGGTCACCCGGAGACCGGTTCGCCTGAGCTGCGGCGTGGGCTGGTAGAGAGCGCGCGCAACGACGCCTCGGACCAGCAGCAGGGCGTTTACCCATGCCGATACCGAGGTTGCCAGAGCCAGTCCCACGTGACCGAACCACCAGAACAGAGCCAGATTCAACGCGATGTTGGTTAGAACGGCCGCGCCCGCGTAGCGAAACGGCGTGGACGTGTCCTGCTGGGCAAAATAGGCCGGGGCAGTCACCTTGACCAGAACCAGGGGCAGCAGGCCCAGAGCGAAGGCTTGAAGGCTCAGCGCCGCCATCCGGGCATCCAGCGACGTCAGGGCACCGTGCAGAAAGATCGTGGCGATCAACGGCAATGCCAGCACGTACAAGGCCACCGCGGCGGGAATACCCAACAGCAGGCCCATTCGCAGCCCCCAGTCGAGGGTCGCAGCAAACCCCTCCCGGTTGCCATTCGCGTCCAGCCTGGACAGGTTAGGCAGCATGACCGTGCCCAGCGCCACCGCGACCAGACCGATGGGCAACTCCAGCAATCGGTCGGAATAGTAAAGCCAGGAAATGCTGCCGGTAATCAGCGTCGACGCCAGTATGGTGTCGATGAGCGCGTTGATCTGGCCAGCGGAGGCTGCGAAGACGGCAGGCAGCAGGAGCTTGCCAACCTGGCGGACGCCGGGATGAGCGAGGCTGACGCGCGGCGTAACCAGCAGGCCGAGGCGAAACAGCGACGGAAACTGGAACAGCAGCTGTATTGCCCCGGCGAAGAATACGCCCCAGGCGAGGGCAAAAACGGGCTGCTCAAAGAGATCCGCGGCAAACAGCATGGCGGTGATCAGCGAAAGGTTGAGCAGAACCGGGGTAAAAGCGGGCACCGCATATCGATGGAAGCTGTTCAGCATGGCACCGGCGAAGGCCGTGAGCGAGATGAACGCCAGATACGGGAAGGTGATACGCACCATCGCCGTCGCCAGCTCGAACTGCAGCGGGTTGTCCCAGAACCCGGGCGCGAAGACGCTGACGAGCACCGGTGCAAAAACCACGCCCGCCAGCATCACCCCGGCAAGCACCAGCATCAGGTTGCCCTGCACGGCTGCCACAAAGGCGAGAAAGGACGCGCGGGGCTCGTCCCGGTAGCGGGCAAGCACCGGTACGAAAGCCTGATTGAAGGCACCCTCCGCAAACAGTCGGCGAAAGAAATTCGGGATGCGAAAAGCGACGAAAAACGCGTCCGCGACCAGGCCCGCACCGAAAAAGTAGGACAGCACCATGTCCCTGGCGAATCCGGAAATCCGCGACAGCAGCGTCATTCCGGCCACCACGGTCCCCTGTGCTGCCACGTTCTGAGTTGGCGGCTCTTCTGCTGTCACTTCAGATTCGGTTGACATACCCATACCCCGCCGGCATATTACCGCGCCTTCGAAATTGAGACTCTCGGGAGACCCTTTTGGCCAACAGCCCACAAGCTCGAAAGCGCGCGCGCCAGTCAGACAAGCGCCGCGGTCACAACGCGAGCCAGCGCTCGATGGTGCGCACCTACATCAAGCGCGTGCAGTCCGCGGTAGCTTCCGGCGACCACAGCGCGGCCGATGCAGCCCTGACCACTGCCATCCCTGTGATTGATCGCATGGCCGACAAAGGCATCATGCACAAGAACAAGGCCGCCAGACACAAATCCCGTCTGCACTCCGCAGTAAAGGCACTGAAAACCGCTTAAAATCCTGCTGGTCCGGCTGTACCGCATGGCTTCCCCGCCAGCCGGGGACACTATGCCGTGGCCATCATCACCACCAGATTGTCACGATGCACCAGTTCCGGCTCCAGGCTGAAGCCCAGCCGGGCGCTGATTTCTGACGTCGAAGCGCCCGCAAGCTTAGCAATCTCCGTGCTGGAATAGTTGGCAAGGCCCTGAGCAATCAGCCTGCCGTCCGCAGCCACGCAGCGCACCACGTCGCCGCGCGAAAACTGGCCGCGCACCTCTACCACGCCTACCGGCAGCAGGCTGACCCCTCTGGTCAGTACCGCCTGTACCGCACCCTCGTCCAGCACCAGATCGCCTCTGGGTTTCAGATGGCCCGCAATCCAGCGTTTGCGCGCATCCAGAGGCAGTACCGATGCGGACAGCAGGGTACCGACGCGCTCGCCACGCAGCACCCGGGTAAGCACGTCCGCCTGACGACCGCCGGCTATCACCGTGTGCGCGCCTGACCGGGCCGCAATACGCGCAGCTTTGAGCTTGGTCACCATGCCACCCCGACCGAGCTCGCCGGCACCCTCGCCTACCATGGCATCGAGCTGGGCATCTGAGGCGTCCGCCCAGGTAACGATGGGCGCTTGCGGGTTGAGACGGGGATCCTGGTCGTGCAGGCCGTCGGTATCCGTGAGTATCACCAGGGCGTCCGCCTGCAGCAGATTGGCAACCAGTGCCGCCAGCGTGTCGTTGTCACCAAACCGTATCTCGTCTGTGGCCACGGTATCATTTTCGTTGATGACCGGTATCACCCCCAGCTTCATCAGTTCGGCAAGCGTGGCCCTGGCATTGAGATAGCGCTGCCGATCGGAAAGATCGTCATGGGTCAGAAGAACCATGGCTGTATGCCGGCCATGGGCAGAAAACGCGCGTTCGTAAGCCTGCACCAGCCCCATCTGACCAACCGCCGCAGCGGCCTGAAGACCGTGGACGGTCACCGGTCGCTGGCTGAGGCCGAGACGTTGAACCCCTTCGGCAACCGCACCCGAAGAAACCAGAAGCAGATGCCGGCCTTCCGACATCAGACCGCTGATCTGTTTGCACCATTCGTCTATCCGTGCCCGGGAGAGACCGCTGGTACGATCGGTGAGCAGAGCGCTGCCAATCTTTATGACGACCGTTTGCGCGCCGGCAACCTGCCTGCGCAGGGACTGCTCGTCGCCCCGCTCTTTGTTGGGGTCCTTGTTGTCGTTTTTATAGTCGTCTGGAGCGCTCATCCGCCCATCACTCCCTGACGTAGATCACTTCGACGTCGTCCTCGTCATCCCCCTCAGCTGCAGGGGTCGCCTGGTCTGCCGCATTCGCTTCGCCTGAGGGCTCCATTTCCCCAGCGCCGCGACTCCGGCGAGGGCGACGGATCAGGGCGCTCTCCAGCACATCGGCGCTGATCCGCGCTTCCAGGGCCGCTTGACTCTCCACAAACGCGGGATCTTCGGCCAACGCGGTCCTTATCTCCAGAATTTTCGCCATCAGCGCCTGTACCAGCACGTCCAACCCGGCACCCGTGACGGCCGAGACAACAAAAATAGGCCGCTCAGGAAAGGCCTCGGCAAATGCAGCACGGGTTGCTTGCGTCAGGGCAGCGTCGGCAACATCGGCTTTCGTCAACACGGTCCAGACAGGCCGTTGGGCCAGCGCAGGACTGTAAGCGGCAAGCTCGTCTTCGATGAGGTGGGCATTGCTCAGAGGGTCAGACCCATCCAGAGGCGCCAGTTCTACCAGATGCAGCAGCACCCGGGTTCGGGCAAGGTGGCGCAGAAACTGAACGCCGAGGCCCGCACCCTCCGCAGCGCCGGCTATGAGGCCCGGAATATCCGCCATGACGAAGCTGGCATCGCTGTCGATGCGAACCACGCCCAGGCTGGGAACCAGGGTAGTGAAGGGATAGTCGGCCACCTTGGGACGCGCCGCCGAGACCTTGCTGATGAGCGTGGACTTTCCGGCGTTAGGCAAACCCAGCAGGCCCACGTCGGCCAGCAGCTTCAGTTGCAGCCGCAACTGTCTCACCTCGCCGGGCTCGCCGGGTGTGGTTCTTCGCGGGGCTCGATTGACACTGGATTTGAAGCGGGTGTTTCCCAGCCCGCGCCGGCCGCCACGAGCCACCAGAAGTTCCTGGCCTGGCTCGGTGAGATCACCCAGAGATTCCAGCGTGTCCTCATCGATGACCGACGTGCCCACCGGAACCTTGACCCGGCGGCTGTCTCCAGCGGCCCCCGTCTTGTTGCGTCCGCTTCCTTGTTGGCCGCTGGCTGCCCGATAGAGCGGCTGGTAACGAAAATCCACCAGGGTATTGAGCGCATCGTCCGCGACGAGAAACACGTCCCCGCCATCGCCACCGTCGCCACCATCCGGGCCACCTTTGGCAATGTACTTTTCACGCCGAAAGGACAGGCACCCGTTGCCGCCCTTCCCCGCTTCAACGCGAATGATGGCTTCGTCGATGAACTGCATAAAAAAAGCCCCGCGATGGCGGGGCTTGGTTACTCAGGCTGGTGTGGCCACCGGTTCGACGGTGACGAACTTGCGGTTTTCCTTACCCCGGGTCACGAATTTGACGTGACCTTCTGCTTTGGCGAAGAGCGTGTGGTCACGACCGCAGCCAACATTTGGTCCGGGGTGAAATTTGGTTCCCCGTTGCCGGACAATGATGTTGCCCGCTTTGACGTACTGGCCGCCAGACTTCTTCAGACCCAGCCGTTTCGATTCCGAATCGCGGCCGTTGCGCGTAGAGCCGCCTGCTTTCTTGTGTGCCACGGATGAATCCTCCTCAGCTGTTGATGCCCGTGATCCGGACCTCGGTGAACCATTGCCTGTGCCCCTGACGACGCATGTAGTTCTGTCGCCGGCGAAACTTGATCACCCGGATCTTCTTGCCACGGTCGTGACTCATGACTTCCGCGGTCACCTTGCCGCCGCTCACATAGGGCTGACCAACCGACACGTTATCGCCGTCCGCTACCAGCAGCACCTTATCGAAGACCACTTCCTGCCCGGGCTCAGCGTCCAGCCGCTCGAGCTTGAGGACCTCACCTTCGGTTACCCGGTGCTGTTTGCCACCGCTCGCAAATACCGCAAACATAACTCGTACTCCTGAACCGTCCCGGCCTGTATTACAATGCCGCGTCGATATTCGAAAATTCCCTGCGCTGTCCGCCGTCTTTCTGAGGAAATTTTAGGAAATTTCCCGCTTTTCAAGGACTTCAGGGAGGGGCCTCCCGAAAGGCGCGTAATTCTAAGGGCAACGATTTTCGATTACAACGACTTAACCAGGAACCAGAACGGAATTTCACCATGCCTGGACAGACTGCCATCGCCGCTGAAGCCGTCAGCAAGGAAGCCGCCAGGCAGGGCGCGCTGGCGCCGGTCTATGCACTGGTCGCCGAGGACTTTCGGGCGGTCAACGCGCTGATTCCCAGACAGCTGACCTCCGACGTCGCGCTGGTGGAAGAGATCGGCCAGCACATCGTGGAAAGCGGAGGCAAGCGGCTCCGCCCTTTGCTGGTGCTGCTGGGTTCCCGCTGCTGTGGCTACGAGGGCGAAGATCACATCCGCCTCGCCACAGTCATCGAGTTCCTGCACACGGCGACGTTGCTCCACGACGACGTTGTGGACCGTTCCGATCGGCGCCGCGGCAGGGCAACGGCCAACGCCACCTGGGGCAACGCGCCCAGCGTGCTGGTCGGGGACTTTCTGTACTCCCGGGCGTTTCAGCTGATGGTCGAGCTGGACAGCATGGACATCATGGCCATTCTGTCGGATGCGACCAACACCATTGCGCAGGGAGAAGTGCTGCAGCTGACCAATGTCGGCAACTGCAACCTCTCTGAAGCCGAGTACCGCGAAGTCATTCGCTGCAAGACCGCCTTGCTGTTCCAGGCTGCCACCCACACCGCCGGCGTGCTCGCCAGCGAAGACACCGATGAAATCCAGGCCCTCAAGCAGTTCGGTCTGCGTTTCGGCCTGGCTTACCAGCTCATGGACGACTGGCTGGATTACGCCGGTGACGCAGCCACCATGGGCAAGAACGTCGGCGACGATCTGGCCGAAGGCAAGCTTACCCTGCCGCTGATTCGCGCGCTTGCCGTAGCGCCTGCCGCCGACGGCGATGTCATTCGCGCAGCCATCGCCGACCCGGCGTCCGCCAGGCTGGACGCCGTGCTGGATGTCGTCCGATCGTCAGGGGCCCTGGGCTACGTCCAGAACGCCGCCCACCAGGAGTGTCTGGGCGCCAAAGCGGCGCTGCGGGCGCTCCCTGACAACGCCTACCGAGACGCCCTTGAATCTCTAGCCAGCTACGCTCAAGCAAGACTGAGCTGAATGCACGCCCGTCTGATCTCAAGGGCCGTCAGGTGGCCCAGCGCAATGCTGCTTCTCACCGCGGCCATGGCATTCGCGGAGCTGCGACTGACGCCCTGCGAGATAACCGGCAGTCAGAATTCTGGACGCGTGAGCGCCGACTGCGGCAGCCTGGAGGTGGCGGAAAATCCTGACGACCCCGACGGCCGGCAGCTCCAGCTGTTCGTCGCCCGCATCCCCGCCCTGACTGCGGAACCGGCCGCTGACGCGTTCACCATTATCAACGGCGGACCCGGGGCGTCGTCTGTCAGCCTCTACGCAGACCTGCCCCACGCCTTTGCCAGCGTGCTGCGGGAGCGGGACATCATTCTGTTGGATCAACGGGGCACGGGGCGCTCCGGCGCCCTCGACTGCCCGCTGCTGGAATCCGCCGTGGACACCTACGCCGAAGACCGGGTCATGGACGCGACCCGGCGATGTCTGGAAAGCCTTGACAACGACCCGCGTTTCTTTACAACCAGCGTTGCCGTAAAGGATCTCGAGGCGCTGCGAGAGACCCTTGGCTACCAGCAGTGGAATATCTACGGTGTTTCCTACGGTACCCGCGTTGCCCAGCACTATGTGCGACGCTATCCACAATCGGTGCGCTCGCTGATCATCGACGGCGTGGTGCCGCCGGAGGCTTCCCTGGGTCCGGATATCGCGGTCAACGCCCAGCATACCCTCGATGCGCTGCTGGACCGATGTCGGGAAGATTCGAGTTGCTCGACCCGGTTCCCCGGCCTCAACAAGCGCCTGCAAGCGCTGAGCCTTCGGCTTAAAGAGAACCCGCTGTCGCTGGACCAGGCAGACCCGGTAACTGGCCGGGTCGCGCCGTTCGAGTTCACCTACCCCCACCTGGCATCGACGCTGCGGCTGCTGAGCTACGCGCCGGAAACCGCATCACTGATCCCGCTGATGATCAGCGAGGCCACCGAGCGCGAAAACTTCGTGCCTCTGGCAAGCCAGGCAATGCGAATCGAAAATGAAGTCGCCGGCGCTATCAGCTTCGGCATGCACAACAGCGTCGTGTGCACCGAGGACGTCCCCTTCTATGAGGACCTCGACGACCGCTGGCGCGAGCTTGACGCCACCTATCTGGGACGTGATCAGGTGCAGGCGTTGCAGACGATCTGCAAAGTCTGGCCCGTGGGGCAGATGGACGCGGATTTCAAGCAGACCCTGGACGCCAACGTCCCGGCGCTGCTGCTCTCGGGTGAATTCGACCCGATCACCCCCCCGGATTACGCGCACCGGGCCGCTGGCGGCCTCAACAACAGCCTCGAACTGGTCGCCCGCGGCCAGGGCCACGGCGTCGCAGGTCGAGGCTGCCTGCCCCAGGTGATCGGCGATTTCGTCGCGGCAGGAAGCCTCGACGAGCTGGAAACCGAATGCATCGAACGGATGCGGCCACAACCGTTTTTCGTCGATCTGCTGGGGCCTGACCCATGATTCGCGCGTCGGGACTCATGAAGCGCTTCGGCCACGTTCAAGCGGTGGAAGACGCGACCTTCTCCGCCGCGGACGGCAGGATTACCGCGCTGCTGGGCCCCAACGGCGCCGGCAAGTCCACTACCCTGCGAATTCTCTCCACCGTTCTGAAAGCGGACAGCGGCGAGGCCTGGATAGACGATCACGAAGTCGCCGCAGACCCCATGGCCGTCCGCCGCAACATCGGCGTGCTGCCCCATGCCGCTGGCCTGTACAGCAGACTCACGGCCCGCGAGAACATCACCTACTTCGGGGCCCTGCACGGGCTCAAGCGTTCGACCTTGAAAGAACGCATGAACAGCCTGGTGGAACGTCTCGATATGGGAGAGATCGCCGATCGCAGGGTCGCCGGCTTCTCCCAAGGACAACGCATCAAAGTCGCCCTGGCCAGGGCGCTGATCCACGACCCGGGCAATGTCATGCTCGACGAGCCGACCAACGGGCTGGACGTGATGTCAACACGGGCGCTCCGCGAGATCATACTGGGTCTGAAGACCGAAGGCCGCTGCGTCGTGTTTTCCAGCCACATCATGCAGGAGGTCGCCACCCTGTGTGACGAGGTGGTCATCGTGGCATCCGGCAGCGTGCGCTTCGAAGGCACCCCCGAGGGCCTGAAAGCACGCACCGGACAGGCGGATTTGGAAGAAGCGTTCATCCAGATCGTTGGGGAGGCGG
>JAHEEG010000243.1 GCA_024640825.1 Gammaproteobacteria bacterium | reverse complement strand
AGGCGGATGAAACGGCCGCGGCAGCACCCGAGGGCGAACAGTCAGGTGCGGCACCGGGGACGAGTTCAGCCACCCCGGAGCCTGGGGCCGAACCGCAACAATCCGCGCACGCCAGCGACGAGCCTTCGGTGTCAACGCTCGCATCGGAGTGGATAGAGGCCTTCAGCGCGCGCGTGCGCGGTCAAGCCGATCTCATACTGGCCGAGACCAAGCTGGCGCTCGGCACGTTCATGTTGATGATATTCCTGACCATTCTGGCGGCCGGCGCGCTATTGTTCGCCTGGGCGTTTTTGATGGTGGCGATAGCCCAGGTATCGATGACCTTCGGCGTGTCGCCGCTGGTGACGGCGCTGGTTCTGCTGGCGGTTCACGGCCTGCTCGCACTGATCCTGTGGCGCACGGCGAACGGTCTGGGACGCAACATGGAATTCAGCGGCACTCGCCGGCTGCTGAACCCGACGCCGGACCAGGACGAGGCGCAATGACACTATGAGCAGTAGCTGGCGCCAGCAGAAACGTCATGTCGAGCAACTGACGGCTACCGTTGAGGGGCTCGTCAAAAAGGAGCATCGGCAGCGCGAGATGCTGAAGAGCTGGTCGAAAGCCTACGCCACACGGTACGAAACGGTGTTTTGGGCGGGCATCACCGGCTTCGTGTTTTTGTCCCGGCGGCGTAAGAAGGACAAGACCGATCGAGCCAACCTGCTCGTCGAGCTCGGGATTGCGACGTGGGCCGTCCAGCGCTGGCGCAAGTTGCCAGGCCGTGTAGAGGCAAGTCTCGATCGGGCGCGCCAGGAGCTTCGGGCCGCAGGCGGTTCGCAACGGGCAACCGAGCAGGCCGGGACGGACGCCGGCGAGCAATGAAAAAGCCAACGACGGAGAACGGCGCAGATTCCGGCAGCTCGAAGAGCCAGGTATCGCAGGAACGGGTTCTCAGCGATCTCGACGCCAGTCTGCTGGTGCAGGTCGGGCTGCTAGGTCTCGCCATCCTCTATACCCTCTACTTCGCCAGATTCCTGCTGGTCCCACTGACTGCGGCGCTGCTGCTCCACCAGCTCCTCTATTCACCGGTCCAGTGGCTCCATCGCAAGGGCCTGCCGCTGGGCATGGCTGCCGGGCTCATGCTTGCCGGCGTACTGTTTCTGATCGGGCTGGCCGGAAATTTCCTGGCGGAGCCAGCAGAGGCCTGGCTGCACGAAGCCCCGGCGTCGTTGCATGAGCTGAGCCTCCGCCTGCGCGCGACCGCCGGCACAGGGGCAATCGAGGAGTTGCGCGAGCTGGGCGAAGAAGTCGAGGAGCTGATTTCGGTACACGAGGCCGACGCTGCCACTCAGGTGGTTCGCATCGAGGGGCCCGGGCTGCTGGGCAACCTGGCGGTCGGCCTCGAGGTAGCGGCGGCCGGCCTCGTCATTATGATCTTCACCTGCTTTTTCCTGCTGATCGCAGGCAACCGGCTGTCCCGCGCGCTGGTGGCCCTCGGTTCGACGGCAGACTCGCGGCGGCGCATCGGCATGACATTGCGCGATGTGCGCAAGGAGGTCTCGACCTATCTCAACACCGTTACGCTGATCAATATCGGGCTGGGCCTTGCCGTGGGGTTGATGTTGTGGGCGCTCGGCGTACCGGACCCGGCGCTGTGGGGCGTGATGGTGGCACTGTTCAACTTCGCTCCTTATATCGGCGCAATCGGCAGCGCATTCGTGCTGACCGTCGTCGGTGTGACCGCCTTTGACACCCTTGGCGAGGCATTGCTGGTGCCGGCCCTGTTCCTCGGGCTGACTACGATCGAGGGCTCGCTGGTCACGCCGATGATACTGGGCCGCCGAGTATCGCTGAATTCGTTGCTGGTGTTCCTGTCCGTGGTGTTCTGGGGTTGGATCTGGGGCCCGGCCGGCGCGCTGATGGCCGTGCCGGTGACTTCGAGCCTCAGCGTGTTCTGGGCCCACTTCAAACGCGCCCGGATTGCTTCCGAAGTCGCCGCGACCGCACCGGCAAGTGCCGGCGGCGCATCTCCCTGAAACCGGTGGCACCGACATCCACGTGACTGGTCACATCCAAATGGCGAGCATGGACTGCCCGGCGTCTGACCTCCGACCGTGAACCGAATCATGCAAACGGCTCTTGTCTGTACTCTTGCCGCCGCCGCGCTGCTGACGGCGCTCGCGTACCTGCTGTGGCCGCCAGGTACCGCGGTCGGCGCGCTGCTCGGCGGATGTGCCGCTCTGATCGGCGTTGCCCTGGCGTCGCTGGCCGTGGCTCTGCGGCGCGGCAGACGACGCTGGCGTCACAGCGGACTGCCGCAGGACAAGGCGACGGCGCTGATCGAGGAGCAGGTCAGGTTCCTGGAAGACCAGGAGCGGCGGCTGGAACTGCGCGAGCTTCGCCTCGCCCGGCACATGCGGATCCACCATCAGATTCTGGATGAAGAGACCATCGACCTGGTCGAGGCCAATCCGTCCGACGCGGAACTCGCCGAACTGGTCGAGACGGACCGCAGGCTGATGGCGCTCATCGAAGCCGAGAGCCAGCGTGCCTTCAATCGCGTTCGCGAAAACCGCTATGCCAGCGACGACGGCGTTGACACCGGCCTGATCCTCAAGGACCTGCGGGTATTCGTGCACGAGGTCGCCCGGCTCTACCGGCCGGACACCGACGACCCCCTGCTGGAGACCGATGTCGAGCTTCTTGCCAAGAGCATCAGCAGCACCGCGCTACATCTGCTGGTGGTTGTCGATGGATTGCCGCTCGATCTGAAGTCCTACAACATCGCCACGCTGTATCGGCTGATCCGCCGGGCCGCCTCCTACTATGGGACCTACAAGGCCGTGCGCCCGTACCTGGACCACGGGCTAACCGCGTTGCAGGCTGCGCGGCTCGCCCTTGGCATGAATCCCGCTGCCGTCGGCGCGGCATGGCTGGCCGGCAAGGTGACCGCCCAGGGGGCCAGGGTTTTCGGTGAGCGGTTGCTGCAGCAGCAGGCGCTGAGGATGTTGCACGACTTCATCCGCGTGATCGGATTCGAAACCGCAATGATCTATGGCGGCAGTTTCAGGCACCGCGATGCCAACTGGGTGTTCGGGTCCGAGCTCGTCAATCTCGAACTCAGTCGCGGTGACGATACAGCCGGGCGCCAGGTAGCGATCGCGAGTCTGTGCAGGCTGGCGCTGCGGCACGAGTTCGATCGGCTCAGGCTGTTGCGCTATCTTGCCGCCGGCAAGCCGGTGCCGACGGAAACAACCCGTCCGGAGGTGGTGATGACGCAACAAGAGCGCGAGTCGGTTGCCGCGCGGCTCGCGAAGCATTGCGAGGTCACCACCGTCGATGTCACGGACACCGCGGTCGCGCGCTGGCGCCAGGCGGCCGAGGACCAGCTGGCGATTCCCCTTCCCCTTGCGGACAGCCCGGCGCCGGTCTCCAGGCTAAAGCGCCTGCGCAATGCGATCCGTAGCAGAGGCCGGAAGCGGCGCAGCAACGACAGCGGCAAAAAAGAAACGCGGCAAATCGACCGCCTGTCGGGCTCGGATCAGCACAAAGACCGGAACACCACAGACTCCTGAAACATTGCCATTGCCCGGTGTCACCGAACGCGACATTCAGCCAGCGCGAGCAGCGGCGATCGCTGAAAATTTCCCGATCACAACAATGGCAAGGCAAGGCTCGCGAGACTCAACACCAGGAAGAAGCCGCACATGTCGGTCACCGTGGTGAGCAGCGGGCCCGAGGCCACGGCCGGATCGACGCCAAACCGTTTTAGCGCCAGTGGAATCGTGCCACCCAGCGAGACCGCGACCACAGTGTTGATTGCCAGCGC
>JAHEEG010000242.1:384-3814 GCA_024640825.1 Gammaproteobacteria bacterium | reverse complement strand
ACCGACCGGCTCTATCAGCTTGTGATTGCCGGTCAAGTGGCCCAGCCCGCTGTCGAGAATTCGCTGGCGAGTACGGGGGTGGACCGGGAACAGCATGGGCAGGCGTTCCCCGAGATCGTTGAGGGTCTCCAGGATTTTGCGGAGCATGTGAGGCTCATCGACATTTGAGGGGCGGTGGAGGGTGACCAAACCGTATGCCGCCAGCCCGTGGGTGTGCCGCAGCGCTGGCCAGCGGGCTTCGGCCTGGGGGAGCAGCCTGACCAAGGTATCGATCATGACGTTGCCGACGAATTTTATTTTGGTGGGGGCAACCCCTTCGCGCATCAGGTTTTCATCACCATCGGTGGAGGGGGTGAAGAGCAGATCGGCCAGCTGATCGGTCATGAGGCGGTTGATCTCCTCGGGCATGCGGCGGTCAAAGGAACGCAGGCCAGCTTCGACATGGGCAACCTTAATATGGAGCTTGGCGCTGACCAAGCCGGCGGCAACGGTGGAGTTGACGTCGCCGTAGACCAAGACCCAATCAGGCTGATGCTGGAGGACAGCCTCTTCGAACCGTTTCATGATTTCGGCGGTCTGGACGGCGTGGGAGCCGGAGCCCACTTCCAGGTTGATATCGGGCCGGGGGAGCCCCAACTCCTTGAAGAAGATGGCGGACATGTTGGCGTCGTAATGCTGGCCGGTATGAACCAGCAGCTGCTCCACCTGGGGATAGTCAGCCAGGGCAGCAATCACCGGCGCCGCTTTCATGAAATTGGGGCGGGCGCCGACGACATGGATGATTTTCATTGATTACCTCAAAACTATTGGTTTCGCCAAGGACAGCTGGATTCGTTAACCAGCATAGAATTCCCCGGGGGCAGCAGTTCATTGAACGACGCGGGGCGGTTCCTGGGCGCGCTCGACGGCGGCAAAGGTGGCCAGGGTTACTTGTTCAAGGACCGGCCAAGGGATCAGCGGTTCACCGCCCTCAGCCACGCGCTGGATGAAAGCGGCTATCTCGGCTTGATGGCCTTTGTCCTGGCGGCGCAGGCGCATGCCCTTGAATCCTGACCAACCGTATCCGCGCAAGCTCTTGAAGTTGTCCAGCAGCAGGACTCTGCCTTCGCTGAACGCTTCGACCCGCTCTTTGGGGAAGCGCTTGCTGCCGTTGGCCAGGTAATGGAGGGCGGCGGTGGAGCCATCTTGAAACTCCAGGAGAATGGTGATCTTGTCGCCGCGAATGGGGATGCCCGGTTGATCACCGACCATGCGGGCCTCAACGCCTACCAACGGCTGGCCGATGAGATAGCAGAGCAGATCGATGAAATGGCAGCCTTCGCCAATGATGCGACCGCCGCCAACGGCGGGGTCATGAGTCCAGTGATTGGCAGGGATGTCGCCGGCGTTGACAGTATAGATGAGCGAAGCTGGCTGAGACCTGCCGTTGAGCAAGCCGCGCATTTTGACGGCCAGGGGGGAGAAACGGCGATTGAAGCCAACCATCAGCTGCTGCCCGGGGGCGGCAGCCGCGGCGGCCTCAACCTGCTCCAGTTCTGTGCGGTTCAAGGCCAACGGCTTTTCCACGAAGACATGTTTGCCAGCCTGTAAGGCCTCGATGAGTATGCGGGCATGGGCGTTGTGGCGGGTGGTGATGAAAACAGTGTTGATTTCCGGGTCTGCCAGGATGGTGTGGTAGTCGGAGGTGGATTGGCGAAAGCTGAATCTGCCAGCGGCAATGGCGGCGGAAGTGCCGCCGGCACTGGCGATCGCTTTCAAATGGGCCGAGGTCTTTTTCAGAGCGGGCAGGAGCACACCGGTGGTGAAGCTGCCGGCGCCGATGACGCCGACAACGGCATCGCCGATGTTGATGGCGGCGCTCTGCACAACAGGCAGCAGCTGAACGGTGGTCTCTATCTTCGGGAGATGGTCGGGATAGGTAAGCAGAATCCCCAGGGTGTCACTGGATTCGGTGAGCAGCTGATAGGCCTCTGGGGCGCGGCTCTGAGGGATCTTCTGGGTGATCAACGGGTTGACATCGAGCTTGCCGGAGGCGATGAGCTGCAGGACGGCTTGGAAATTGCGCTGTTCGGTCCAGCGCACGAATCCCAGCGGGTAGTCTTGGCCTTGCTCCTCGTATGCCGGCTCATAGCGGCCGGGGCCATAGGAACAGGAGACCTGGAAGGTCAACTCTTTTTCGTAGAAGTCGGCCCGCTGGAGAGCCAGGCCAACGACGCCCACCAGGATGATGCGGCCGCGTTTGCGGCTCATTTGGGCGGCTTGATGAATCAGCTCGTCGCTCTTGGCGGAGGCAGTGATGATGACACCATCGGCGCCGGCGCCGTGGGAGAAAGCCATGGCGGCGTTGACCGGATCCTGACCGGCTGCCAGATCGACAGTCTGGGCGCCAAACTGGCGGGCCAATGACAGGCGCTGCTGATTGAAATCGATGCCCAGGACCTGGCAGCCGTTGGCGACCAGCATCTGGACGGCCATCAAGCCCAGCAGCCCCAGCCCCTGAACCACGAACCGTTCGCCCAGGGTGGGATTTGCCAGGCGGATGCCCTGGAGGGCGACGGCAGCCAAGACGGTGAAGGCGGCCTCTTCGTCGGACACTTCCGGGGGAATACGGGCGCACAGATTCTGGGGGACGGAGACGATTTCAGCGTGAGGGCCATTGGAAATGACCCTATCGCCGACAGCAAAGCCGGAGACACCCTGGCCGACTTCCAGGACGACGCCAGCGTTGCAGTAGCCTAAGGGGAGCGGCTGGTCGAGCTTGTTGAAGACCGCCTCCAATGTGGGCAGCAAGCCGTCGGTGCGCATCTTGTCGAGCACCTGGATGACCCGATCTGGCTGGGAGCGAGCTTTGGCCAACAGCGAGCCGTGGCCGAATTCAACCAGCATGCGCTCGGTGCCGGCAGAGATCAAGCTGCGTTGGGTGGCGATCAGCAGATTGCCGGGATTGGGTCTGGGGGCGGGGACGTCAACGAGTTTTGTCTGGCCGTCGCGCAGATTTTGCAGAACCTTTTTCATCGTGCTCCTGCTATGGCTCGATAGACTCTAGCCGTTTCTTGAAGACATCGCTGCCGCCTTCTTTTGGAAATAGTCCACTACTGCCTTTGCAGCTAGCGTTTCAATGATATCGCGAGCAGACTGGACCGGGAGCGGGTTCTCTGCATTGAGAGTTTCTCCATGCAGTCCACCACTAAGCAATCGCATAGTTGTCCCAGTCGGTGTTAGAAGTACATCTCTGAGATTTCTCAGACCCTCAGCTTATTTCGGGTACTCAGCCGTTTGGCACTTCGGCTTTCCGCGCATTCTACTTCAAATGGTCAATCTGGCCTTGTTATTTGTTCAGAGCTAGGCGGGGAAAGTGTAATTCCAAGATACGTCTTAGTCCATCTTTCCGGCGCTGTGGTGAGAACATTTCAACTATCCTAGCCCTCCC
>JAHEEG010000242.1:0-374 GCA_024640825.1 Gammaproteobacteria bacterium | reverse complement strand
GGGTCGGCGTACAAGCCCAGATCTCCGGTTACCTCTGGCACAGAACCTGCTCTGCTTGACACTACGGGAGCCCCACAACTCATTGCTTCTGCAATGGCCATGCCAAAACCCTCATGACGTGTTGGCTGCAGATAGACTGCAGCCTGCTGAAGAAGGCGGCGCTTTTCTTCATTTGAAATTCTTCCTGGAAATGACAAATTCGAGCTAACACCAAGGTCGTTCGCCAAGGCAGCCAGCTCCTCGTAGGCATCCGACTTCGATCCGGCCATTACAAATCTCTGCTCAGGAAACACCTCTAGCACAAGCGGGATGGCTTCAACAACAGTTCGCAAGGCTTTTCTCTCGGCATTCTGTCGATTCAAATGAGAGATGGT
>JAHEEG010000241.1 GCA_024640825.1 Gammaproteobacteria bacterium | reverse complement strand
TCTATTCCTTCCCTTGCGTCTGTGAGAACGGGAATTACCGGATTGTAAAGGACCTGGAAATTGATCCCTTCAGCCAGGAACGCATGAAAGCCACCGAAGCTGAGCTGAGAGAAGAGCGCGCCGCCGTCGCAGATTTGCTCTGAACATGGGGTCTCAGTCTCCGGGGGCTAAACTGAGGGGCGCTGTCCGCGGGCACGCGCCTCTGCAGCTCGTTGGAACGATCAATGCCTTCACCGCGAGAATGGCGAAGGCGATCGGGCATCAGGCCATCTATCTTTCCGGCGGCGGGTTGGCGGCCAATTCGCTTGGGCTGCCTGACCTGGGGATCAGCTCTCTGGAGGATGTGCTGACCGACGTCAACCGCATCACCCATGCCTGCGACCTGCCTCTTCTGGTCGACGCAGACACCGGATTCGGAGGCGCTTTCAACATCGCCAGGACCGTTCGGTCGCTGACCAGGGCGGGTGCGGCTGGCATGCATATCGAGGACCAGGTCGCCACTAAGCGTTGCGGACACCGTCCGGGCAAGGCAATCGTATCCAAAACGGAGATGGTCGACCGGGTAAAGGCCGCTGTTGATGCGCGCACCGACGAATCTTTCGTGATCATGGCGCGTACCGATGCGCTGGCGGTGGAAGGTATGGAAAGCGCCCTGGAACGCGCCATGGCTTGTGTTGAAGCCGGCGCTGACATGATCTTTCCCGAGGCCGTTCAGGAATTGGCCCAGTACCGTAGATTCAAACAGGTTGTCGGAGTTCCGGTGCTGGCAAACATTACCGAGTTCGGGCACACACCGCTGTTCACCACTCCCGAACTGGGCGAAGCAGGCGTAGATATCGTTCTTTATTGCTGCGGTGCCTACCGGGCCATGAACCGCGGGGCTGAAAGCGTCTATCGCGCTTTGCTGGAAGACGGACATCAGCGTAACGTGATCGACATCATGCAGACCCGCGCCGAGTTGTACGATTATCTGGGCTACCACGAGTATGAGCAGAAGCTGGATCGACTATTTGCCGCTTCCGCCGACCATCAGACAGAAGAGGACAAGTAAATGGCAGAAGAAAAAGCAACCGTCAAAACAAACTCGGGGGCCGGCTTACGCGGGCAGTCTGCTGGCCGGACCGCCGTCTGCACGGTCGGCGCCGAAGGCAACAGCCTGCGCTACCGCGGGTTCGATGTCACCGAGCTGGCCGAGTGGTCAACTTTTTACGAAGTGGCGCACCTGATCCTGAAAGGACATTTGCCAACCCAGGCTGAACTGGACGCCTGGAAATCCAGGCTCAAGGGCTTGCGCGGTTTGCCCCAGCCCTTGAAAGAAGTGTTGGAGAGAATCCCCGCCTCCGCGCATCCCATGGACGTGATGCGGACGGGTTGTTCATTCATTGGTAACATCGAGCCGGAAGGCGATTTTTCCAGGGAACAGGACCTGGCGGACCGGCTGCTGGCCGTTTTCCCTTCCATCCTGTTGTATTGGTACCGTTTTTCGCATGACGGGGTAAGGATCGAAACCGAGACCGATGATGACGGTATCGGAGCACATTTTCTGCACATGCTGCATGGTGAGGCCCCGGATGATCTGGCGGCCAGAGTGATGGATGTTTCCCTCATTCTCTATGCAGAGCACGAATTCAACGCCTCGACGTTTACTGCGCGGGTTGCGGCGTCAACGCTCACCGATCTGCATTCCTGCGTTACCGCGGCTATTGGCTCACTTCGCGGACCGTTACACGGCGGAGCCAATGAAGCGGCCATGGCGATGATAGAAAATTATTCGTCCGAGGATGAAGCGGTCGCAGACGTCTTGCGCAAACTGTCGACCAAGGAACTGATCATGGGTTTCGGTCACGCGGTGTACCGGGTGCGCGATCCGCGCAACGCCATCATCAAGGAATGGTCACGCAAGCTGTCCGAACTGAAGAAAGACATGCTGCTCTATTCCGTTTCCGTGGCGGTAGAGCGCACAATGAAAGAACAGAAGAACATGTTCGCAAATGCGGACTTCTTCCACGCCAGCGCTTACAACCTGATGGGTATCCCGACCAAGCTGTTCACGCCGATCTTCGTGATGTCGCGGGTGACCGGCTGGTGCGCGCACATTTTCGAACAACGTGCGGACAACCGGATTATCCGCCCTGGCGCCGACTACATTGGTCCGGAGCCCAGGAGTTATATTCCGATAGAAGACCGCTAGGGCGTAAAGCTTGAACTAGCCGATAGGTGAACCAGGCGGCGCCATGGGTGGCGCCGCCTTTCTTTCGTCTGGCTGCCGCTGCAGGAAACGCTCGATTTCATGACGCGCCGCGGCACTGTGTGCATCCCCTTTGCGAGCCCTGGTGTTCAGCTTGCTGACCAGTGATATCAGCGTAGCCGTTGCGCCTTCCCGGGCGGAATCCCCGGCTGACAAGTCGTCGGAGAGGGTCATAAGGCCTCTCAACAGCCGCCACTCGACCTCGGACTGGATTTTCGCCAGGTAAGGATCTCTGGGTCTGTCTGCGCCCCACGTGACTCCGAGCATCGCGTTCATGACATCCATTATTCCAGGCAATTTGGGGTTGATGGCCTGCTGTTCGGCCAGCCTGGAAAGCCTTTGCGGCTGCAGCAACTCGGAAATGACCAGGTCGGCACCGGCGCGAACCGGAGAGAAGTGATCAAACGTGACCCCGGTTTGGCCAGAAAAGAATTCGCGGTCCCGCTCATAACCGCTGACCGCTGGAGGCACCAGGTAGCGAAGGTTAACTGGCAGTGCAAGGCGATCGGGACGGAGCAGGCCGGCGATGGTATCCAGGGCCAGTTTCTGCGTTGATGAATCGACCGGTTCCAGCCGGGAGGGCCTTTCATCCCTCAGGTCGTACTCGTAATAGAGTCCGCCAAGGAGCTTGGCTATCGCCTCCAACTGGTAGCGGTGCAGCAGGTAAACCGGAACCAGCCTCCGCTCCATTTCGAACAGCGGGGTTCCCTGGGCGATCACCGCC
Source organism: Gammaproteobacteria bacterium (assembly GCA_024640825.1). Taxonomy (GTDB): domain Bacteria; phylum Pseudomonadota; class Gammaproteobacteria; order Pseudomonadales; family Azotimanducaceae; genus UBA7803. Next base: position 855 of record JAHEEG010000241.1, on the reverse strand, counting down.
GGTGAAAAATTCTCGAGGCCGATGCTCCGGATTCTGAGAATCTCGTCCAGCCGGATGAAGACATCAGTACCGTTGTCCCAAAGATGAGCGCCAGGGTGTGCGCTGCCCGGCAGGCGGGAATCACGATCGTTGATGAAGGCAATTCCCTGCCGGTCCGCTTCATCCAGGATCGCAGCCAGTTGAGCCGATTCCTGGCCGGCGGCGAATGCACCGTATCCGTAGCGGATGGTCAGCTTGTCCCAGGGGCTCACCCCTGTTTCGTATGCCCGGTCCAGTCTGACCCGGCCGCTTTCATCCAGGTAGAGGTTAGGGTGGGGATAATCCATGACCGAAGCATCGCCGGAAAATGATGCGGCGAAATTGTGATCAATCCCGAGAGTATGGCCCACTTCATGGGCCGATAATTGACGCAGCCGCGCCAGGGCCATTTCCCGGGCTGCCATCGCGGCGCTTTCCTGGCCTGCATCTGGGTTGGTAAACGGGGCAGTGAGGGCTTCTGCGATCAACTGGTCCTGACGCACCCGCAGTGAGCCCAGGCTGACGTGTCCCTTGATGATCTGGCCGGTGCGCGGATCAGCGACGCTGCTGCCGTAAGACCAGCCGCGGGTCGATCGATGCACCCACTGGATCACGTTGTAGCGCACGTCGAGAGGGTCAGCGTGATCCGGCAGCACTTCCACAGAAAAACCGTTCTCAAAGCCCGCTGCCTCAAACGCTTCTTTCCACCACGAGGCGCCCTCGATCAACGCGCTGCGAACCGGCTCGGGCGTGCCGTTATCCACGTAGTACCGCAGGGTCTGCCCGGGCGCCAGTTGATGCCGGTAAATGAGTCGCTTATCCAGTGGTTGGTCAAGC
>JAHEEG010000093.1 GCA_024640825.1 Gammaproteobacteria bacterium | reverse complement strand
GCTTCCGGCGTGGTCAGCGCCATCAACCGCGGCGCCAAGCGTGCGCTGCTGTCGGTGGTCATAGACGTTGAAGGGGACGAGGCGGAAACTTTTCGGTCCTCCGGACAGGCGGGGTTAGCCGGGCTGTCCAGGGACGATGTGGTGGAGAATCTGGTGCGCAGCGGGTTGTGGCCGGCGCTGCGAACCCGTCCGTTCAGCCGGGTTCCGGAAACGGCTGCCGAGCCCCATTCCATCTTCGTGACCGCTATGGATACCAGCCCGCTGGCGGCGGACCCTGCCGTTATCCTGGGTGACTATGCGACCCAGTTCAGCGCGGGGCTCGACGTGCTTGCCCATCTGAGCGCGGGCAAGGTTTTTGTCTGCCATGAGGCCGGCAAGCCGGTTCCAGCTGGGACGGCTCCGCAGATTGTCAGCGAAGCGTTTTCGGGTCCTCATCCTGCGGGGCTGCCGGGAACCCATATTCACTTCCTGGACCCCGTTGGTCCGCACAAATCCGTCTGGTATATCGGTTACCAGGACGTGATCGCCTGCGGCTATCTGTTCCTTGAAGGCAGGCTCTGGAATGAACGGATCGTAGCCCTTGGCGGACCCGGCGTTGCCCGCCCGCGTCTCCTTAAAACCCGTCTAGGCGCCAACCTGAACGATCTGGTAACCGGCGAGCTGAACGCCGGAGAGAACCGGGTGATTTCCGGGTCGGTGCTTTCGGGTCGCACGGCCGCGGACAGCGAGGCGTTTCTCGGCCGTTATCACCTGCAGGTTTCCGTGCTGCCAGAGGACCGGGAGCGCCGCCTGTTCGGTTACCTGACACCAGGCCCCAACAAACACTCGGTTTTGCCTATCTATCTTTCCAGCTGGCTGCAAAGAGGCGCGCTTAACTTCAGTACGACGACCAACGGCAGCCCTCGAGGCATGGTCCCGGTGGGCAGTTACGAGCGGGTTACGCCGCTGGACATTCTGCCCACGCAGTTGCTGCGCAGCCTGCTGGTGGGTGATATCGAGACCGCCATAAATCTCGGTTGCCTGGAACTGGATGAAGACGACGTTGCCTTATTCACGTATGCCTGCCCCGGGAAATACGAGTATGGGCCGGTGCTGCGTGACATGCTGACGCAGATCGAAAAAGAAGGTTGAAAAAAGGAACGATGAGATGAGCCTGCGCTCAATTATGGACGGCGTTGCCCCGCACTTCGAGAAAGGCGGCAAGCTGCAGTGGCTTTACCCGGCCTATGAAGCCATTGACACGGCCCTTTACACGCCCGGCATGGTTACCGCTGGCGCCTCCCACGTTAGGGACGGGCTGGATCTCAAGCGGATCATGATCACCGTTTGGATGTGCGCGTGGATCCCGGTGCTCGCAGGCAGTTATTTTGCCGGACATCAGGCCAACGCGGCCATGGCGGAGGTCGGCCTCACGAGCGCCGACAACTGGCGGGCCGTATTTTTGGATGTGCTGACGTCCTACGACCCTGCGAGCCTGTGGGATTGCCTGGTCCACGGGCTTGCGTATTTTTTGCCGCTGTACATTACGGTTTTTGCTTCAGGTCTGGCATTCGAGATCTGGTTTGCGTCCAAGCGGGGGCATGAGGTCAACGAAGGCTTTTTCGTAACCAGTATCCTGTTCACGCTGACGTTGCCCGCCAGCACGCCGCTTTGGATGGCTGCGGTAGGTATCATCTTTGGCGTGGTCATCGGTAAAGAGGTGTTCGGCGGAACGGGTAAGAACTTCCTGAATCCGGCGCTGACCGGGCGTGCCTTTCTGTACTTCGCGTATCCCGCACAGATGTCGGGTGACGCCGTATGGGTGGCGGTAGACGGCTACACCCGAGCCACTGCGCTGGGCAACGCAGCCCTGGGAGAAGACTACGGCGTAACCTGGAGTCAGGCTTTCTTCGGCAACATGGCAGGCTCCATGGGTGAAACATCGACCCTGGCGATCCTGATTGCGGCGCTGATTCTCATTGCCACCCGGATAGCTTCCTGGCGCATCATGGCCGGCGTGCTCCTGGGCATGGTGGCCACAGCGTTGTTGTTCAACAGCATCGACTCGAACAACCCCATGTTCTCCATGCCATTCTGGTGGCACCTGGTGCTTGGCGGCTTCGCTTTCGGCGCCGTATTCATGGCCACGGACCCGGTTTCTGCCGCTATGACCAATCAGGGTCGACTGGTCTATGGGGTGCTCATCGGTGTCATGTGCGTGCTCATACGGGTGGTCAATCCGGCCTTTCCCGAAGGCATGATGCTCGCCATACTTTTTGGCAACCTGTTTGCCCCCCTTATAGACAACGTGGTGGTGCAGAGGAACGTGAAACGGAGGCTTGCCCGTGCCTGAGTCAGATAAGAGTTTCGACAAGGAAGGGCTTGGCAACATTCTGCTGGTTGCCGTGTCGCTGTGTCTGGTCTGTGCCATCGTTGTTTCCACCGCGGCAGTGTTGCTGAAGCCTCAGCAGAAGCTGAATCAGGAACTGGATCAGAAGCAGAACATCCTCCGGGCCGCTGGCATGCTGCCGGAAGACAGCAACGTGGACCCCCAGGGGCGCAGCATCGACGAGCTGTTCGGCCAATTTACCGTGCGGGCGGTGGACCTGCGGACCGGTCGTTTTACCGACGAGGTGGATCCCGCCTCGTACGATCCGATCAAGGCTGCGAAAGATCCGGCCCGGTCAATGGAGCTTTCTGATACGCAAGACATCGCCACGATCGGGCGCCGCGAGAACGTGTCGCTCGTTTATCTGAAGGAATCCGAGGGCGGTGTCGACAAACTCGTCATTCCCGTGCGCGGTTACGGCCTGTGGGGCACGCTTTACGGTTACCTCGCTATCGAAGGGGATCTTTCCACCGTTGCCGGCCTCGGATTTTACTCCCAGAAAGAGACCCCTGGTCTCGGCGGTGAAGTGGACAATCCTGCCTGGAAGGCTCAATGGCACGGCGTATCGCTGTTCGACCAGTCCGGCAAGCCTGCGGTGCGGCTTGTAAAGAGTCGCTCGCCCGAGGGCAGCATGGCTGCCGGTTACGAAGTGGACGCGCTCTCCGGCGCTACGCTCACAACGCGCGGTGTCCAGAATCTGGTGCAATTCTGGACCGGCGATCTGGGCTTCGGTCTGTTTCTAGAAAATCTGAAATCAACCACCTAGCACGAGAGAGGACTAACGATGGCAACGCCGAAGGAAGTGCTGGTCGACCCGATCTTCAACAACAACCCGATTGCTCTGCAGGTTTTGGGTATCTGCTCCGCGCTGGCGGTGACGGTGAACATGTCAACCACGCTGGTGATGTGCGCCGCGGTAATCTTCGTGACCACCCTGTCGAACGTTGCGGTCTCAGCCGTGCGCAACCGAGTCCCGACGAACATCCGTATCATCGTTCAGATGACCATCATCGCATCGCTGGTTATCGTCGTGGACCAGGTTCTGCAGGCGGTGGCTTACGACATTTCGAAGAGCCTTTCGGTGTTTGTGGGGCTGATCATTACCAACTGCATCGTCATGGGCAGGGCAGAAGCCTTTGCCATGCAGAACGGTCCGTGGCTCTCGGCGCTCGACGGCTTCGGCACCGCGCTGGGCTACTCAGTGATGCTCGTGGGAGTGGCGCTGGTGCGTGAGCCCCTCGGTTCCGGCTCGCTGATGGGTTTTGAAATTCTGCCCCGGGTTACCGACGGGGGCTGGTATCCGGCCAACGGCATGATGCTGCTGGCGCCCAGCGCGTTCTTCATCATCGGCCTGTTTATCTGGGCCATCCGCGGCTGGAAGAAAGATCAGGTTGAGGAGGCAGATTACGAGATTGCACCCAACCTCCAGTACAAGGAGGTCATGTAGTGCTCGAACATTATCTCGGCCTGTTCATCCGGGCGGTTTTCATCGAGAACATGGCGCTGACGTTCTTCCTTGGGATGTGCACGTTCATCGCCATATCCAAGAAGATTTCCACGGCCATCGGTCTCGGCATCGCCGTTGTGGTAGTACTCGGTATCACAGTCCCCATTAACAACCTCATCTTTAACAACCTGCTGCGGGAAGGCGCGCTGGCCTGGGCCGGATTTCCGGATGTGGACCTCAGCTTTCTAGGCTTGCTCTCCTACATCGGCGTAATTGCCGCCATGGTGCAGATACTGGAGATGTTCCTCGACCGGTTCGTGCCGTTTCTGTACAACGCCCTGGGTGTCTTTCTGCCGCTGATCACGGTGAATTGCGCAATACTCGGTGCCTCGCTGTTCATGATCGAGCGGGACTATACGTTCATGGAAAGCACCGTGTTCGGTCTGGGCGCCGGCGTGGGCTGGGCGCTGGCCATCACTGCCCTGGCCGGAGTGCGGGAGAAGCTCAAGTACAGTGATGTACCCGAGGGGCTGCGCGGTCTCGGCATAACGTTCATCTCTGTGGGGCTCATAAGCCTCTGCTTCATGTCCTTCGGTGGCATAGACATCTAGGAAAAGGAAGAGAAGTACCATGATTGATACCACCATACTGCTGGGTGTCGTGATGTTTACGGTCACGGTGCTGTTCCTGGTTATGGTGATTTTGTTCGCCCGGTCCCGCCTTGTTGCAAGCGGCGATGTCACCATCGAGATAAACGGCGACCCCGACAAGTCCGTGGTAGTGCCTGCGGGTGGAAAGCTGCTGGGAACTCTGGCATCCAAGGGCATTTTCCTTGCCAGCGCCTGTGGCGGTGGCGGCACCTGCGCGCAATGCCGGTGTCAGGTTCCTGAAGGCGGCGGCGGAATTCTGTCCACTGAAGAAGGCCACTTCACGCGCGGCGAAATTTCCGACAACTGGCGGCTTTCCTGTCAGGTGGCGGTGAAGCAGGACATGAAGATTCAGATCCCTGAGGACGCCATCGGTGTTCAGCGCTGGGAATGCGAGGTGACCTCTAATCCCAACGTTGCCACGTTCATCAAGGAGCTGAACCTGAAGCTGCCTGAGGGCGCCGATGTGAATTTCCGCGCTGGTGGCTATGTTCAGCTGGAGATTCCCCCGTACGAGATGGACTACAAAGAGATCGAAGTCGAGCCCGAGTATCACGAGGACTGGGACCGTTTCGATGTCTGGAAGCATCACGCCAAGGTTACAGAGCCTACGATCCGGGCTTACTCGATGGCCAATTACCCCCAGGAAAAGGGGATCCTCAAGTTCAACATACGCATCGCATCTCCCCCGCCGGGGATGGACGTGCCGCCTGGCAAGATGTCGTCTTACGTGTTCAATCTGAAAACGGGAGACAAGCTGACCGTCTTCGGTCCCTACGGCGACTTCTTCGTTGAGGACACGCCCGCGGAGAAGATCTGGATCGGTGGTGGTGCCGGCATGGCGCCCCTGCGGTCGCAGATATTCGACGAGCTGAAGCGCAAGAACAGCAAAACCAAAATGAGCTACTGGTACGGGGCTCGATCGCTGCGAGAGATGTTCTACACCGAAGAGTTCGATCAGCTGGCCGCTGACTGCGACAACTTCGAGTGGCACGTGGCCCTTTCAGACCCGCTGCCGGAGGACAAGTTCGAAGGCCACATCGGATTCATTCATAAGGTGGTGTTCGATAACTACCTGAAGGATCACCCCAGCCCCGAAGACTGCGAATACTACCTGTGTGGCCCGCCGCCCATGGTGGCCGCCGTGCTGCAGATGCTCGAGGATCTGGGCGTCGAGCCGGAAAATATCCGGCTCGACGATTTCGGCGGCTAAAACGGTGCGGGTTCAGCGCGGGTGCAGCGCGGGTGCAGCGTTTGCAGGTGGCTGTCTAGAAGGTGTTTAAAGCGAGCGAGTGGCGGAGGTTCTCCAGCCGCTCGGTCTTAACCGCCACATCCATTTGCAGGGCCTGAACCTCGTTATCCAGCTTGCCCTGCTCCTCGGCGAGGTCTTTAGTGGTGAGCATCATTTCTGCACGCTCCCCCGGAGTCGACTCGGCGTCGATCATGTAACCGGTTATATCCGCCATCTCGTCCTTGATCTCCGTGAGGCGCATTTCTTTCTGCGCGATGGCCCGGTTGAGGCTGTTGATCTCAGACTGCGTCAGGTAAAGGCGTCTGCCTTCCTGGTATGCGGCGTAGAATGACTCCCGCATTTCTTCGGGGCAAACGTTGTTGTACGCCGCGCCGCGCTCTCCAACGTTGAAGGCGTTTCCGGAATCGCAGTACTGGTAGACGCCTTCGTTCCAGCCGGCGAGATAGGTTTCGCGATCAGGGGACACGCCGTGCTTCATGCAGGCGTTCTGGTGCCGCAGCAACTGCGAGCTCTGGGCTCCGGATAGGCCGTCACGGTAGCCGATGGTCTTCCAGTCGCTTGCCAGACACTGACTTTCGCTGAGGCTTGCACACCCGGAGAGGGCGAGCAGCGCCGCGAGGGCCGCAGCCGGGACAATCTGTCGCATGGAAACCTCCACTGTTTCTGCGTGACGTGCTGACGTCAAGCATAGGAGGATCGCTGGCGGGAAATTGCAGTGGGCTTCACATAAGACGCTGCCGAGGTCTCAGAATCAGAACCCGGTCACACTTTCTCCGGCCATATGCACCCGGGACAGCTGTTACCGGTCATCTGCGCTTCGGCCGCCTGCTGGTCCTCGGGCAGCTGATACTGTGGTTCTGGGAAGCGTTCTATCCGGTCGTCGTTCGTCTTGCCGCCACTGTTGGTGCTCGGGCGCATCACGCGATCTTTCCAGTCGTCGCTTTCTGACCACTGGTAGGATAGGCGGCGCATCGTGCCCGGAACCTGAATGCTGTCCAGCGCCGAGAGGGTGTCGATAATGATGCGCCGTTGCAGCGGCTTGTCGTGCGCCTTTCCCGCGGTGTGTCCCAGCGGAAAATCCAGATACACGGCTCGGGGCGGGTTTACCGAAGCAGTGATGCTGTAGGCGCTGGACATACAGATCGTAGGAATGCCCCGGCTTTCGATTTCTCTGGCGATCAATCCAACGGATTGATGGCAAACGGGTCAGACGGGCACGAGAATGACGACGTCCACCTCGTCTTTCTGGACCCGGTCTGCCAGTGCCGGGGCGAGTGTCTTGCGCACCTTGCGTGCTGAGTAGATGCCTCCCATGAAGGCGTAGGCGTTGGGTCCGACTTCGCCAATACGGCTCAATCGAGCTAGGTCGCGCAGCGTTGCCAGCGGGAATACCACGTTGGGGTCTTGGCGGGCATCGGTAAGATCGTAGGCAAAGTGCGTCACCCGGAGCTGCGCCATCGGCACCTTGGCGGGAATGATGCGGAAGCTGATGTCGTCCCGATAGTGGAAAGCCACCTGACCCTGCATGTAGATGCCGCCGGAACCGATAAGGCCGATTCTAGATTCTCCCAGCGGTTTACGCAGCGGTGCGAACGGTGGCGTGTCTTCGTGCCTCACCCATTCGTAGGGCGGATAGCCGAGCGACGCATACTGTTCCCGCGTGCGCTCGATGTAGTCGACGGGTGGCCTGTTGTTCTGCATTGGCCGTGTGCTCAGCTGGTGGAATTTTGCTAACCATACCATCCTTGCGGTCGATTTAGGGTCGGCCGTGAAGGCGTTGCTTGCCCCTCACAGGGTGGCCCTCACAGGGTGGCCCCCCAGGGGAACATCGGCTGGTGTATAGTCGTTTGCTCACCGGTGAGTGCTCGGTAACCATGAGAAATTTCAGCGGCGCGGTTGCCGCTATCACCGGCGCGGGCTCGGGAATGGGCCGCGCGCTCGCGCTGGCGCTGGCAGAGCGCGGTTGCCACCTGGCTCTGGCCGATCTGGATGAGGCGGGGTTGGCAGAGACTGCGCGCCTCGCGTCGGAAACTGCGGAAGACCAAAACCTGACGGTGAGCTGGCATCTGGTAGATGTCGCAGATCACGAAGCAGTAGAGCGCTTTGCGGCCGAGGCCGCCTCTGCGCATGGCAGGGTCAACCTCGTGTTCAACAATGCCGGGGTTTCGGTAACCGGGCCGGCGGACCAGCTGCCTTATGAAGATTTCCACTGGTTGATGAACATCAACTTCTGGGGTGTGGTGCATGGCAGCCGGGCGTTTCTGCCGTACGTCCGCGAGGCCGGGGAAGGACATATCGTCAACACCTCCAGCGTGTTCGGCCTCTTCGGCATTCCCAGCCAGTCGGCATACAACGCTTCCAAGTTCGCGGTAAAGGGCTTCACCGATGCGCTGCGGGTAGAGCTCGACGACGAGCCGGTGGGCGTGAGCTGCGTCATGCCCGGAGGTGTCAAGACCAGCATTGTCTCGCGCTCGCGATATCTGCTCGCGGACAACCAGGCCCCGACGCGGGAAGAGGCGGCGCAGCGCTTCCAGCAGTACGCGGGCCTCACCGCCGATCAGGCAGCGGTGCAGATTCTGGCGGGGGTGGCCCAGGGGAGGGCGCGGATTCTCGTGGGACGCGACGCCAAGGTTCTGGGTGTACTGCTGCGCATCTTTCCCGTGGCCTATCTGCGTTTTCTCGCCTGGATCCAGCGGCGGGAGCGGGCCTCGCGTGCTTCCGAGCCGACTCGCCAGACGGTCGACTGAGCGGCTATCATCCAGGGCATACTGTTACAGGGGGAGAGAACCATGTCCGAGCAGGAAATGAAGTACGAGGTGCAGGACCATGTGGGCGTTATCACGCTTACGCGGCCCGAGGCGATGAACTCGCTCACGTATACGCTGTATGCCAGCCTCGAAGATGCGGTTCGTGAATCCACGGCGCGGGCGCTGGTGATCACCGGTGAGGGCAGGGCTTTCTGCGCAGGCGACGACGTCAAGCAGATCCTCGGCAGCAGTCAGCCCGCACCGGCTGAGTTTGCCGAGCGCTCCCGTCGCACCGGCGGGCTGACCCCGGCCGCGGACGCGCTGCTGCTAACCGACATCCCGGTCATCGCCGCGGTCAACGGGCCGGCTGTCGGTTGGGGTATGGAACTCGCGTTGATGGCCGATATTAGAGTCGCTTCGGAAAATGCCAAGTTTGGCGAGCTCTTCGTGATCCGGGGGCTTTGCTGCGACGCCCCGGGCCTGGGGCGGCTCGCTCAGCTGGTCGGCCGGGAACGTGCTGCAGAGCTCCTTTTCACCGGCGAGGTCATCGATGCGGCAACGGCTAAGGAGATCGGCCTGGTGTCACGCGTCGTGGCCCACGAGGACCTCATGGAAACGGCGATGACGCTTGCCCGGAAGATTGCCAGCAACCCGCCGCTCGCGGTGCAGGCGCTGAAAGCTGGATTGCGCCGCACGCTGGAACCCGACTGGCGAGACACCGGCCGCTGGGCCAGCGAGCAGATCGGCCGGCTACGCAAAACCGAAGATTCCAAGGAAGGAGTGGCCGCGTTTCTGGAGAAGCGGACGCCCGTTTACGTTGGGCGCTGATGGCGGATCGCTGATCAGGGATCGGTTTCGATGGTTACCTGGTCGGCGTAAAAGGCAACGTGGCCGGCCAGCGGCAGGCATTCATCAAACGGCGTCTCATAGCTCCACATCACGTCCGGCAGGGCCTTGCCACCGGCGTGGATGCTCCAGTAGCTGGCGTCGCCTTTGAACGGGCAGTGGGTGCTGGTATCCGTTCGCGCAATGGCATCGGGGTCGACGGATTGCATGGGCAGGTACCAGACGGGCTCGTGCCGGCTCTCGCTGACCAGCAGCGCATCCCGGGTATCGGCGATGACCGCGTCGCCTACCAGCACCCGGACGCGGTAAGCCGAAGGTTCGATTGTTACCTGATGTTCGGGATACTTGAGAAAACCGGGTGCCGGGCCCGCCATGGCTTCACGCTCTCTCGCTGCATTGGTCGGAGCGTAAACTCGGCCCCCGCAGGGTGTCAAAGGCTGGGCCTCAAAGGCTGGGCCTCAAAGGCTGGGCCTCAAAGGCTGGGCTTCGAAGCCGAGTGGTAATCTGAGGTAATTAAATAAGGGAGGAAAACAGATGGTCGCGGAAGCAAAACCCGTCGGCGAAGGGCGGTATCGGGAATCCTATGGTCGATACCTCGAAGACTTCAAAGTGGGAGACGTCTACGAGCACCGGCCGGGCCGAAGCATTACGGAAACGGATAACACCTGGTTCACCCTGCTAACCATGAATCAGCACCCGCTGCACTTTGATCGCGAGTACGGGGCGAAGAGCGAGTTCGGTCAGGTTCTGGTGAATTCGTGTCTGACGCTGTCGCTGGTAACGGGGATGTCCGTTTCCGACGTCAGCCAGAAAACCATCGCCAATCTCGGCTGGAACGACGTGCGTCTTTCGGGGCCGGTGTTCGTGGGCGATACCATATACGCCGAGTCAGAGGTGCTGTCTATCCGGGAATCGAAATCCCGGCCCCATCAGGGCATCGTGTCCATAAGAACCCGCGGCATCAAGCAGGACGGCACCGAGGTGATCAGCTTCGAACGTTCCATGCTGATTCCCAAGCGAGGTCATGCGGTGGACGATCAGGTGGATTACTGATGAGCGTTGCTGTCGAAGGAGGCGCTGGCGGCGTCGGCATCGAGCAGGAGACCCTGCTGCTCGATGCGGTGGAGCAGTTTCTGGCGAAAGACGTCAAACCGTTCGCGCACGCCCTCGAGCAGGCAGACGAGTATCCGGCGGAAATCGTCGAGAAGATGAAAGCGCTGGGGCTGTTCGGCGCCACCATTGGTCAGCGCTATGGTGGGCTCGGTCTGCCGGCGACGACCTACGCCAGAATCGTCGAGCGGGTGTCCGCCGTGTGGATGTCGGTGTCCGGCATTTTCAATTCCCATCTCATCATGTGTGCCGCGATAGAGCGCTTCGGCAGCGAAGAGATGAAGGAGTCGTTGCTGCCGCGGCTGGCGGCTGGTGAGCTGCGCGGCGGCATCGCCCTGACCGAACCGGACTGCGGCACCGACCTGCAGGCGATCCGCACCCGCGCGGTCAGGGACGGCGACCACTATGTCGTCAACGGTACCAAGCAGTGGATCACCAACGCGGCAGAGGGCAACGTGCTCGCGGTGCTGGTGAAAACCGATCCGCACACGACCCCGGCCCACCGGGGAATCAGCCTGCTGGTGGTGGAAAAATCCGCCGGCTATGTGGCGCGTAAGCTGGAAAAACTCGGCTATCGGGGCGTCGACACCGCCGAGGTGGCGTTTCAGGACGTGCGGGCGCCAGCAGCAGGGCTCGTCGGGGAGGAGGAAGGCCGAGGCCTGCAGCAGATTCTTGCCGGCCTGGCGCTGGGTCGCATCAACGTCGCCGCCCGGGGTGTCGGGGTGGCGGACGCGAGCCTGCAATCAGCCCTGGCTTACGCCCAGCAGCGGCACACCTTCGGCCAACCCATCGCCAATCATCAAGCCATCCAGCTGAAGCTGGCTGATATGGCGACCCGGGTGGAGGCGGGGCGTCTGCTGACGGATAAAGCGGCAGCCGCATACGATTCCGGCAGACGCTGCGATCTGGAAGCCGGAATGGCCAAGCTTTTTTCGACCGAGGCTGCAGTGACCAACGCCATGGAGGCCCTGCGCATTCATGGCGCCAGCGGGTATTCGTCTGACAATGACGTGGAACGCTTCTATCGTGATGCGCCGCTGCTGGCCATCGGCGAGGGTACCAATGAAATGCAGCGCATCATTATTGCGCGCCAGCTGATTGAAAGGGCGGAGGGCTAGGCAAGGCGGGTAGAGGTGGTGTCAGGCCGCGTAATACTGGGTTTCCTGTATGCGCTGATTGATCAACGTTTGCGCCGTCTCGCGGCAGGTGCCGCAGCCGGTGCCTACGCCGAAGTGCTCTTCCAGTTGTGCGAGGTCGTTGACGCCACCGTCGATGGCGGCTTCGATGTCGGTATCGGTGATCGCTCTGCAGACGCACACGTACATAAGGCACCTCGTCGCTAATGACGCTATTTAAATACAAATCATTCTCGTTTGCAAATAAGATTTGGTGTCCGATGGGATTGATCAACATTTGCCCCTGACAATTATAATCATCTAAAAATCAACAGGTTACGCTTGATCCGCGGGTCACGCTCCGGCATCCTGTCGACTCCTACGCTTGGACTCGCTTATGAAATCTCTCGATCCCAAGGTCATCGTCTATCTGAATCAGGTGCTGAAAAACGAGCTCACCGCTATCAATCAGTACTTTCTCCACGCCAAGATGCTGGAAGACTGGGGCTTGAAAACGCTGGCCGCGCACGAGAAAGAAGAATCCATCGACGAAATGAAGCATGCGGATGCGCTCATGGAGCGGATTCTGTTTCTGGAAGGCCTCCCTAACTTACAGGACCTGGGTAAGCTCTACGTGGGACAGCATGTCAAAGAGATGCTGGAGTGCGACCTCAAGCTGGAAATGGAGGCGCTGCCGATACTTCGCGAGGCCATCGCCCACTGCGAAAATGTTGCCGACTACGTCAGCCGGCAGCTGTTCCGAGAAATTCTCAGCAGCGAAGAAGAGCACGTCGACTGGATCGAGACTCAGCTAGGCCTCATCGAGAAGACGGGTCTGGAAAATTATCTGCAGTCTCAGATGAGCTGAGGCCGGTTGCAGCGGGGTCGAATGTGGCTCATCGAAGCTTCGCCGCGCAAACGAAAGTCTATTTCATATGGCCCCACGAAGGTCTTCCGCCCGGACCCATTTCCAGTCCCGCCGCTTGGCAGGGGGCGGAGATGCGGCAACGCGAAAGTCTTGGGCGCCGGGTGCTCAAACCGGCGAACATCGACTTTCACTGTGACGCCGCAGACGTGGTGGAGCTCCCGTGCCCGCAGCCAGCGCGGACCGGCGGTAAGAGCCGCATCGTCAGCGCGGTCACGCTGTTCAACAGGCTTCTCGATTGCCAGCCGGATCTCGCCCCGCGCCTGTTTGCGCCATTCAAGCTGGATCGCCGCGGCGAAAACCGCTCGGGCCCGTCGCTCTGCAGCCAGCTGCCGCCCTGCTGGTTTGCCGAGGGTGAGATGCAGTTTCTGTCAAACCACACCATTGCCCGTGCGCGCACCGTCTACAATGATGATCCCGAGCGGCCCCGGCATCTGCTGCGACTGTGGTTGAGTCTGAGCCACCCATGACCCCTTGCCGGGTCTTTTGACCGATGAGAAGGAGAACAAGATGATCATCGTATGGGGTCGAAGAAACTCCATGAACGTTCAGAAAGCGATGTGGACGCTGGGCGAGCTGGATCTGGCCTATCAGAGGCACGACGTGGGCGGGTCCTTTGGCGCTGCGGATTCCGACGCCTATCGGGCGATGAACCCGAACGGTCTGGTGCCGACCATCGAAGACGGCGAGCTGGTGCTTTGGGAATCCAACGCCATCGTCCGTTATCTGGCGCGGACCTATGGCAGGGATGGGCTGTGGCCGAAACCGGCACAGGATCAGGCGCAGGCTGATCAGTGGATGGACTGGGCCATCAGCACCTTTGGCCCGCCGTTCTTCAACGTGTTTTTCCACCTCATTCGGCTGCCGCCGGAAAAGAGTGATGCGGATCTGGTGTCCGCCGGCATCCGCGCCAGCGCTCGCCTGCTTGGCCTGCTGGACCGCCACCTGCAGGGCCGCGCTTTCGTCTGCGGTGATGTGCTTTCAGCGGGCGACATCCCGCTTGGTGTCATGGCTTACCGGTACTTCAACCTCGATATCGACCGGCCCGCGGCGCCCAACGTGGAGGCCTGGTTCGAGCGCCTGCAGGCGAGGCCTGCTTATCAGAAGCACGTCATGATCCCGTTCGGCCGTGACCATCGGGAGTGGCACGAACTGGAGCAGGCCAGCGCCGGCGTTCAGTAACCGATCCATGCAGCACGAGTGCAGCGCTCAACAGGGTTTCGCAGTGCTCGGCGAGTACTAAAATGCTCAGCGGGCCTCGAAATGCTCGGCAATCATGTCGGCGTTCAAGGTGCTGCCGTCATTTTTGCCGATGGTGATAGCCGGCCAGCGGCCGTCTGCAAAGACGAACAGCACCGTGGCGCCTTCCGGCCCGGCCACCAGCGGACCGTAACCGCGGTTTGCCAACCCGATGCGGATATCCCCCGGGTAGTGCCACTGGGCGCCCACCTTCTGGGAACCCTCGAGAATGATCTCGCTGTAGTCGCAGTCGTGGGTGTGCGCCTCGATCACGCAGTCCGGCGGGAAGTAGACCTTGAACACGGTGGGTGCG
>JAHEEG010000092.1:5868-14018 GCA_024640825.1 Gammaproteobacteria bacterium | reverse complement strand
GCCGATCAGATAGAAGGTCGCGCCGATGGTACCCATGATCAGGTACTTGAAGACGGCTGTGAGAGCGCGGCGATCCGGTCCTGCTGCAATCAGGATGTAGGTCGCCAGGGACGAGATCTCCATGAACACGAACACGTTAAAGGCGTCGCCCGTTACCGCGATGCCGCAAAGGCCGGCGAGCGCTATCAACCAGGCGGCATAGAAAAGTGGTTGCCGATCGTCCGCTATATCTGCCGCCAAGCTCGCTCTACCGCCTAACAACGATAGGGTGGATGCTCCGGTGATCACCAGCAGGATCAGGGCGCTGAAGGCATCCACCCGCAATTCGATGCCAAAAGGCGCAGGCCAGCCGCCCATCTGATACGAGACAATCTCGCCGCCAAGCACGCCGGATGCCTGCAGGACGGCCACAGCGAGACACATCACGCTGGTCACACAGGCGGCCGCCCAAGCCAGACCAGCATCACGCAGCAGCACCACCAAAGGTGCAATTACCAACGGCACCACGATCTGCAGCGCAGGAAGTTGGGCTTCGAGGTTCATTCCTCGAGATCCAGCCTTTGGGTTTCGTCTTCCTCGATGGTGCCGTAGGCCTCGAATATGCGTACAACGATCGCCAGCCCTAGCGCAGTGGTCGATATCCCAACGACAATGGCAGTCAGGATCAGCACCTGAGGCAAAGGATTCGAAAAAACCTGGTCAACCATTCCCGCCTGGATGATCGGCGCCGTACCACCTTCCACCTTATCCATCGTGATATACAGAAGAAAAACGGCGGCCTGAAAGATACTCAGCCCGAGGAGTTTCTTGACCATGTTCGGCTTGGCGATGACGGCGTAGAAACCGACCATGAGCAGCACGGCGAACACCCAGTAATTGAACAGACCGAGCAGTTCCATCCGTCAATGCCCCCGGGCGGCGAACGCGTGGTAAATAGCCAGAAGCACGCCCGCAACCGATACTCCGACGCCAAGTTCGATGATTATGATGCCCCATTGCTGACCCGCCACCGGATCACTCGCAAGCACGCTGTAGTCGAGAAAGCTGCCACCCAGCAGCATACAGAGCACGCCAAGCCCGCCGTAGAGCAGGGCTCCGCTCGCCATGAGGGTAACCAGAAGCCGGGGGGAGACAATCGCCAGCGCCTCGCGCTCGCCGGCAATGAGTGCGTAGAGTATGAATCCGGCTGCAAAAATCGCGCCTGCCTGGAAGCCGCCGCCGGGTCCATACTCGCCATGGAACTGAACGTACAGGGCGAACAGCAGGATGAAAGGGATCAACAGATGGCCGACCACCTGTGGGATGAGATGGTGGCCCAGATAGGTTCGGCCGCTTTCCAGGTCTTCACGTTTGCGTTCCCCTACGACGCCAGGCAGACCGAGCAGAAACAAAACGCCAATTCCCGCTGTGAGGACTACGATCACCTCGCCAAACGTATCGTAACCACGAAAGGTACCGAGAACGGCCGTCACGACGTTCGGAATTCCAACGAGTTCCGGCGTCTTCTCCAAATACCAGGGAGCGACATGCTGATGAACCGGCGCTTCAGGGTCACCGAGCCGGGGCTTGTCGAAAGTCGCGTAAAGCACGCTTAGCGTGGTGAGGGTTACTACACCGAGAGCAAGCCATCGACCTCCGCGCAGCCGGCGCTCCTGTCCTGGCGTCAGTGCCAGCGCGCCCAGCAGCAGCACCGTGGAAATCCCTGCGCCTATCGCCGCTTCCGTCAGGGCCACGTCCGCCGCATCGAGAATGAAGAAGTTAGCTGCCATAAGCAGGGAGAATATGCCTGTGAGCATTACCGCCACGAACAGGTTTTCGGCACGCACAACCCCGATGGCTACAATGACAAGCAGGGTCAGCAGAAATATTCCGAACAGAACGGTCACGACGCCGATTCACCGTCCAGCGTCTGCGCGTCCGGTCGTACGCCGGAAAGCAGAGCGGCATTTGCAAGGGCATACGTGGCGGTGGGCCCCGTGACCAGCAGAAACAGCGCGATAGCCACCAGCTTGATCGCAGCCAGCGAGAACCCCGCCTGGACGATCACGCCGCCCAGGATGAGCAGCGTTCCCATGGTGTCGGTCAGGCTTGCAGCGTGCATTCTCGTATAGAGGTCAGGCATTCGCAGAACGCCCACGCCCCCGATCAAAACGAACGCGCCGCCGCCAATGAACATCACGAAACTGATCCCATCAAGCCAAATCTGCATATCAGCCGGCTTCCTTACGATTCTCGGCGGGTCCTTTGGCCATGTTCCTTTCACTGTTCTGGAAGAAATTAAGTACAGCGAGCACGCCAATGAAATTTATCAGCGCATATGCCAACGCCAGATCCAGAAAATCCGGACGACCGTAAAGAAAAGCAACCACCGATACCAGCAGAACGGTCTTGGTGCCGAACAGGTTGACCGCCAGCACTCGATCATAGACGCTCGGGCCCAGCAGAGCCCGCACGAGGGCAAGGATCATCGTGAGCAGAATGGCCAGGGACACAACGTAGTACATGGCGTCAGCGCTCCAGCGCTGCCGCGCGGCGATTCATTTCCCCGGCCTGCAGCGTCCGGGCCCCGTCGCACGTGAGGCAGTGAACGATGAGCTGGCCCTCGTAATCGTCGATTGTCACCGTTCCCGGCGTCAGGGTTATTGCATTGCCCAGAATGGCCTGGCTGACCCTACCCTTGGGCAGCGCCTGCAGGTTGACGACAGTCGGGCTGATGATCATGCGCGGGCTGAGCACAATCCGCGCAACCTCAATGTTAGATTTAACGAGCTCTTTGCTGAGCCAGCCCCAGAAGGGCACGAGACGCCCCGTAAGATGCAGGCTGAAGACGTCCGGCCCGAAAAAACCCATCCGCCGGGCAATGAGCAGCGTCAGCAGGCAGGAGAGCACGCCGAGGTTGATCAGCAGCGGTTTGTACAAGCCGCTCCAGAGCAGCCAGGTTGCAAACCACAAAGCCAGCGTGAGCCACACGCGCATCGATGATTATCCACACCAAAGGAGATCATGTTCCGTGACCGTTGAATTCCAAGTCAAGGAGTATCCGGCCTAAGAACGGCCACGAACTCCGAAAGCTCCCTGTCGACAGCTCGAAAAAATCGATGTTTCCGCCCCAAAACCCGGCTGGCTAACGACTTCAGCCAGGCCTACCTTCGATGAGGGTCCTGACTATCGTGTGAACTTCAAAATATGCTAATTCACACCTAATCACTAGCAGTCTTGCATGGATAGTTGGATCGCAGCACCCGGTAAACCAGTTCGCCCGCGGGCTCATCAGCAGGCGTAGCTGGAAGGGATTCCACAACCCGGGTCGTAACGGAGCCCAGCGGTATTTCTTTGGGAACACAAAAACCAGCAAGGTGTGAAGGTCCCAGTCGCTCGAGGTCGCGACCCAGGCGCGTCCTGTAGGCCCGCGCCTGAAACGAATCTTCTCTCTCGATCTGCTCGGTGACGCCCAAGGCAACCCGGGGGTCAGTTGCAATCGCGCCTTCGAGAAACCCGAGAACATAGGTGCGGCAAGGCGTAATGGCAGCTGTGGCGCTGCGTTCGAGGGCACAAAGCTCACCGAGTTGCGCCGCGGACAGAGCCTCGACCGCCTGGGCCCGCTGCGCAATGGTCACGTCCAGCAGAACCACAACGGCTGTGAAAACGCTGGCAGCGGTGCTTTTAGTGAGAGTAGCTCGCATGCTCGCCCTCCGTCGCTACTGTGGAGGCCGCGGTCTTCAAATCGGAGCGCAGTCGATCGCGCCGGCGCTTGACATCCCGATCAATCAGGAGCTTGCTGCGACGAACGCACCTGACAATGGCTCGGCCCAGCTTCGCACTGCGGTCGACGACGACAATATGGCGACCATTGGTGAGCTCGGTTCGCAGGACGCAGACTTTGTCGCGTCCGCCGCGCGGGCCGTTGACGTCTTTGAGCGTAATATGAACGCGGGCGATTCGCGTTTTCAATCGCGAAAGAAGACGGTTTATCCTATCTGCAAGTGATCTTGTAGATCGCGCTGGGATCTCGACATTGCGAGCGTCAACTCGGATTTCCATAATTTCTCCGTCTGATTCCATTCCGTTCCATGGGCCCTATTCTCATCCTCGCCCCAATCGCAGGTAAAACCGATTATTTCTGTTTCTGATTTCGAGTTTATCGAATCTTCATGACCCCGCGCCTTGGCTTAGGCCCGTTCAAACCGCAGCAAGCCTGGCTGCAGCCCGTGTAAAGCCGAAGAACCGTTGGTGGTAAACTCAAGCTAGCAATACTTATGTGGATTCGAAACAGCGTCCTATGAAGCGCTCTACGGGCAGGTCGGTTATGCGGTACTCACTCCTGATGCTCCTGGCCGGGACCTCGGCACAGGCGGCGACGCTGAGCGTAGTGATCAGCAATTTCCAGAACGAAATCGGCAGCGTGAACGTTGCCGTCTACTCAGACAAGGAAACCTGGCTCAAATCGGGACGGGCGATGTCCAGACAAAGCGCGAACGTAAGCGAGGCAATTCGCGAGGGTACGGTTTCCTTTGAGTTTGAACTCGAGCCCGGCGAATACGCAGTGGTCGCGCATCATGACGACAACGGCAATGGCAAACTGGATACCAGTTTTGTTGGAATTCCAAAAGAACCGACCGGGGCAAGCAATGGCGAAGTATCCCGTTTCGGCCCACCCAGATACAAGAACGCTGTCTTCCAGATCGGGAAAGACGGGGTCACGATGCCAATCAGGCTGTCAGACTAACACGCCCCTCGCAGAGCCCTCCCCCGGCGGTACCCTTCGGCCCGGGCGCCAGGCACAAAAAGGTTAGACGTTAAAGACCGGCACCAACGGTCCGTGATGCACGTCACAACCAACAAACCCACTACATCACGGCTGCAAACTTCAGATCACCGTATTTTGACTACTATGCATATAGGTATTGGTATCTATCGACAGAATCGACACGGGTGATCCCTCTGCACCCGGCAAATCTGGTGGCACCGACCATGCGGAAACTCGCGGCCCGAGCCCTGCCCATCCTCAGCATCAGCCTGGCGGTCTTGCTGCTGTCCGTGCTTCTGGCTGTATCCACCTCCCACACGGGGAGCGCCTTTCGGAACATCGACCTCAAGACGCAATATCTTCACGAGCTGGCATCACGGCTGGATCAGCAACTCGCGGCAGCAGTGGCTTACCGCAGCGACCAACGGGAAACTATCTCCGACATCGGGGAAAGAATGCGGACCACGATTGTCGACATTCAGACAGAACTCTCGAGGATTTACGCACCCGACACCCTGCTTGACCGCGTCAGGCGGCCGGCAACCACCGCGTTCAACGCTATTGACCCTGTCAGCTTCGACATCAATGACGCGGCGCCAAGCAAGATCTACTTCCAGGCCCTGGACAGCAGCGCGGCGCGCATGACTGATGAACTCGAGTCGTTCAATGCATATCAGGCCAGATACGCGGCCGACTATGAGTATGTCGCCCGGGAAAGCAGAGCCCTCACCCAGGCGCTGAGATCAACGGGGAGAGACGAGATCGCCGATCAGGTCTTCCGCACCAGCAACCAGATCATCGAATACGTCGAATCCGGCGAGGCGCCAAGACTGGCCCAGGTCGGCGACATCCTGAAACGACTGCAGACGATCACCGGCACGCTGAGCACCAGCGAGAGGTCCACCGCTGCAGCGCTTCTGGAAACCGCGCCAGAACTGGTCGACGCGCGGCGGTCAATGGCTGACGCGGCTGCGCGAATGAACTTTTCCGGTTTCCGCAATGCGCTCGCGGGATTCCGCGACCAGACCACTAAGGGGTATGTACATACCCTGTCGATGATCAACGATGCCCGGGTTCTCCTGAACCTGTACACCGTGCTGCTGCTGATCATACTCGCTTACTTCGGATGGCGCCTGCGCAGCAGCTACTTTGCCCTGAATCGTTCCCATGACGACCTCGAGTCGAGGGTCCAGGAGCGTACTGCCGACCTCGAAAACGCCTACGACGAGCTCAAGGAATCTCAGGTGCAGTTGGTTCAGGCCGAGAAGATGTCTTCGCTTGGCCAGCTGGTTGCCGGCGTGATGCATGAGATCAACACGCCGCTCATGTACGTCATGAACAACTCGACGGTGACCACGGAAATCGTCGATGATCTTCGCGGCTTCATTGACGCTGCGCTACCGATACTGGAATCGCAATCGCCCGACGAAGCGAAGATCGCCGTCAATCGACTTCTCAACGACCGCGAAGATTACGACCCGGAGAACCTCCGAGAATGCGTGGAGGAAGTCAACAGCCTCGGAAAGGATACGATCGAAGGGCTGAATCAGATCAGCGAGCTTGTGCTGAGTCTGAAAGACTTTTCACGACTCGACCGCGCCGCAAAGGACCGCTTCAATCTGCGTGAGGGCATCGAGAAGACGCTGACCATCACTCGTAATCTCCTGAAGTACGGCATCGATGTAGCAACCCACTTCGACGACGTCGACGACATTTACTGCTCGCCATCCCGCATCAATCAGATCTTCATAAATCTCGTGACCAACTCGGTTCAAGCCATGGACGGCAAGGGCAAGCTGACCATCAGCGTCACCCAGCGAGGAGAATGGGTAGACGTGATTTTTGAAGATACCGGCTGCGGCATTCCGGAGGAAAATCTCAACAAAATTATGGACCCGTTCTTTACCACCAAACCGGTGGGTCAGGGTACCGGTCTGGGGCTTTCCATTGTGCGGCAAATCGTTGAAGAACATCAGGGGCAGATTTTGATCGACTCGAAAGTAGGGCATGGAACCCGAATCACAGTCGGGCTGCCCATTCAGCGACAGGAAGATGAGGAGGCAGCCTGATGTCCATGCCCATGGCCTCAACGCCCAACAGCTCACAACGAAGTAAAGCCAGGCTGCTGTTCGTCGACGACGAGCAACGGGTGCTCAACTCCATGAACGCTTCGTTTCGGCGCAGCTATCAGGTATTCCTGGCCAACAGCGGCAAAGAAGCGCTGGACATCATCGACCGCGAACCCATCGATGTGGTGATATCCGATCAGCGAATGCCGGAGATGACCGGCGTGGAAGTCCTGACCGAGGTGAAGGCTCGAGCCCCCGAGACGATGCGCATTCTGTTGACCGGATACGCGGACGTTAAAGCGATCGAAGCTTCTATCAATGAGAGCGAAGTATTCCGCTATCTGATGAAACCCTGCCCGCCAGCGGAACTCAAGGGCACCATCGCTATGGCGGTTGAAGCAGCTGCCAGCAGTCGGGCAGACAGTCATCAGCCTCCAAGGAACCCGGCCCAGCTTATTCGGTTTCCCACCGCGGAAGTCAATCGCCCTCCACCATTGGAGGCAGAGACAGGAAACGACGTCCCCGCCAGCCCAGCGGTAGAGAATTCGACTCTTCCACATGAGGTTTCAGCCGAAGTTTCACGTTGCGCTCCGGTCCGGGAGCCGTCCGCGTCCGGGACGCGACCCGGGTCGTCACCCCGGGTACTACCCGCGGCGTCGCAACGCGCCGAGGCATTCGTTCAGCGGCAGGCCGCAGCCATGGACGACGTCGAGATTCTGGTGCTGACCGCGGACAAGAGCCTTTTCACCGCGGTTGAGACAGCGGTACAAGACGGCCGCACTGTGCACAGGGCGAGGACCATCGGCAACGCCATCGGCATACTGGCAGAGCACCCCATCGGCGTGATGGTGACAGATACGGCGGTGGATGAGAAAGGTATCGCTTCGCTCACGACTCAGCTCAAGCATCTTGTTCCCGAGCTGGTGACCATCATCGCCAGCGATCGCTCCGACGCCAACTCGCTGATCAGCCTGATCAATCAGGGACAGGTTTTCCGCTTCCTGCTCAAGCCCGTGCCCCAGGGACAATGCCGGCTGTCGCTCAACTCGGCGGTAGAGAAGTATTCGGAATTGACAGTGTCGCCCTCAGCCGTTGCCCGGCATCGGGTAGAAGCACCGGAGAGGCCTACCGAGACTACTGAATCGCGCTTGTTGACGGCTCTGATGTCGACAATTGCCCGGCTGCGCTCAAGACTACGAGGCGAATGACAGTATGCTTAGTGCCGTATATACACCTCGTACGCTGAATCCCCTACAGAGTTTCGGGGTCGCATCGCTGATCATCATCGTCGGGGTGGTATCCAGCTGGATTTATCTCAAGCGTTCCAGCGAAAT
>JAHEEG010000092.1:0-5858 GCA_024640825.1 Gammaproteobacteria bacterium | reverse complement strand
CAGCGAAATGCAAATGCTCGCCATGCCAAAATTTGCGCCTGTGCAGATTCAGCCTCGTGAAGCATCCCCTGGAGAGGCAGCGACCTGGGTGCAGTTTGGCGAAGAGGCCTACGCGGCCGGTCGTATCATCGATCCGGCCGACGATAACGCTTTGTATTTCTTTCGGCGCGCGCTTGCCGAGGCACCCGAGAATTCAGACGCCCTGGCCGGCCTGGACCGGGTACGAAGCTACCTGGCCAACAGCGCCGAGAGTGCCATCTACCGAGGCGACTGGCTTGAGGCACGACAGCACGCCGAGCGTCTGCTGGCGCTCAGGCCAGGGGACGCAGCCGCTCTGACGCTGCAGAACCGTATCAAACGCCTCGAGCAGCTGGACAATTTGATCAACAGGGCCAACACGCAGGTTGCCACTGCCCGATTGACCGAACCAGCGGGCGACAACGCGCTGGCAACCTATCGCAGCATCCTCGAGCTCGACCCGGAAAACAGCGGGGCGAAGCGTGGAATTGAATCAATCGCGCAACGTCTGCTGGGATATGCGCAATCAGCCGCGCTGGCCGGAGAGAATCGAAAGGCTCAAGCCTTTGTAGAGAAAGTTAGACAATTTGCCCCTGACGCGACGGGGCTTGCCGAAGCCGAACAGATTCAGAAGCAGTGGGTTCAGAGGGCCAACAACCAGGAGGTTCAGGATCTCCTGAAAGCAGCCGCCGATTCAATGCAGGCCGGTCAACTCAGCGAGCCCGACGTGCCTAACGCCCTGGCATTGTTCAACGCCGTACTGAAGCTGCAGCCCGATTCCGAAGCCGCACGCCACGGCAAAGGGCTGGTGGTCCGCGCCCTGCTGGACCGGGGCTGGTCCGAAATCGACGCAGGAAACTTCCAGGCGGCGCGCGGGCCCCTGAATCAGGCTCGTGACGCAGGCGCATCACGCTCCCAGATTGACGAGTTGAAGAAAGAAATCGACTATCAGGCAGCGCTCGCCAGGGCTAGAAGGGGCGAGTTTGACAATCTCATCAGTCTCGCCGATCTGGATGTACGGAACCGCGGGGTGCCCGATTTCCCGAAGGGGGCAGAAGAGGACGGCTGGGTGGTGATACATTTCACCGTCTCCGAAGAAGGTGAGGTGATTAACCCGGAACTGCAGGAATCCAGCGATCGAATATTCAACGACAGCGCCATGAGCGCTATTCGTCGCTGGCGTTTCAAGCCGTATACCATTGACGACCGCCCTATACCCGTCAGATCCCGCGTAAAGTTCGAATTTAGGTCCTAACACTCAAAACGTCCGCGCCGTATTGCGCACCGCCTCTGGTCCAACGACAATAGACCATGAGCTTGCCTCCTGATCACCAGGTTGATCTGCTTGTCGTCGGTGCCGGCGCTGCGGGAATGGCCTGCGCTTTAACCGCCAGCGTCGCGGGGTTGGACGTGCTGCTCATCGAAAAAACCGAGTATTACGGGGGCACCACGGCGCTATCCGGTGGGGTTATCTGGGTGCCGGGTAACGCGTTGATGGCCGGTAACGGCGGCGACTGCGCCGATGATGCGCTGCGCTATCTGACCCACAACATCGGCAATCGCGTAGACCCTGCGCGGCTGCGCGCTTTCGTAACCCAGGCGCCGAAGATGCTCGAGTTCCTGCGGGACAACGGCTTTCTGGCCGTCGCCGCTTTCGCTGGGTTTCCAGACTACCGCCCTGAAGATCCGGGGGCCGCCGCCAGCGGGCGCTCGGTAGAGCCGAAAGTCTTCGCCGGCAGACGCCTTGGCCAGGCGCTTGCCCAGCTTCGTGCCCGTTCGAACCTGACACCGGGTGGCATAGTCGGCACCATGACCGAGTTGCGGCATCTGGCTGCAGTTCGCTCCAACCCAGTCGAACTGCTGAAAGCCTGGAGAGTGTTTCCGCGCAATCTGTGGAGCCGATTGACCGGCGCAGCACATCTGGCCAGCGGTGCGGGACTGATCGCGTGGCTCCGTTACGGCTTGCTCGAGCGGAACGTCCCGCTGTGGCTGAACACCTCCCTGGACCACCTCGTCGCAGAGGATGGCATCATTGCCGGCGCTCAGATCATCCGGGAAGGCAGCGTTGAGCGCGTTCGAGCACGCAGAGGCGTCGTAATCACCGCCGGCGGTTTCGAGCACAACCAGCAGATGCGTGACCGGTTCCTGGACGAAACAGGTTCCAGCAACTACAGCTCCGGCGCCCCGGGCAACACTGGCGATGGCATCCTGGCGGGAACCGCCGCCGGGGCTGCGGTGGACCTCATGGAGGATGCCTGGTGGGCACCATCATTCGTGCCACCTGGCGAGAAGCCACAAATCGTCATATTCGAGCGCGGCAAGCCCGGTAACATCATCGTCAATGGTCTTGGTGAGCGCTTCGCCAACGAGGCCGACCCCTACAACGATCTGGTTCGACAGATTCAGGAACAGCAGCGCTCAGGGAAGCCAACCATTCCTGCCTTCATGGTCTTCGACAGCACCTATCGGGACAAATACCCGCTGGCCGGTATGCTGCCCGGGGTGACTGCGAAGCGACACCTGGATTCGGGCTTCATCATCAAGGCAGACAGCATTGAAAATCTGGCCCATCGGCTCGAGATAAACGCCGATACCCTTGCGAATACATTGGGGCGCTTCAACCGAATGGCCATCGCAGGCAACGATGAGGACTTTCATCGAGGTGAAAGCGCCTTTGATCGATTCGCCGGGGATCCCCAGGTGGCGCCCAACCCCTGCCTGGCGCCCATCAAGCGCCCACCCTTTTACGCTATGCGTCTGTATCCGGGCGATCTTGGAACCAAGGGTGGATTGCTGACCAATGAGAACGCTCAGGTGACTCGCAATGACGGCACGGTCATTCAGGGGCTTTACGCCGCCGGAAACAGCTCTGCTTCCGTAATGGGCAACTTCTATCCGGGAGCGGGCGGGACCATCGGTCCCGCAATGACGTTCGGCTATATCGCCGCCCTGCACGCAGCCGGCAGGACGAACGAAGCCGGATAACCTACAAAGGCACAGTGACCCTCAGGGGCATGCCGCGATCGACACGGTGTCCTCTCCTTGGAGGCCCTGGTCGCTCACGATCCTCACCGTCAACTCGCTGGCCGCCTGGAGGTCAGGGTTGCCAAAGTCAATTTCATACTGATTCGTGAGAATAGAAACGATGTTGTTGTAGATGTCGCTCAACCCTTGAGCGTCCGGATTGAAGAAGAAGAGGCCCCCGGTTTCCTGGGCGAGCCGCTCGAGCGCCTCAGAATCAACCTCATCTCCAAAGCCCAGCGTGAAGACGTTCACCTGTTTGGCGACGGCGTTGTCGATGACATCCTGAACGGTGACAGCGGAATCGCTGTTGTCGAGACCATCCGACAGCAGAATAACCGTGCGGTTCGGGTTCGGTTCGTCAGCCGCTTGATCTACCGCAAAGCTCGACGACGCCCAGACGCTGGAAACAGTGGTGTTGCCATCAAAAGTGCTGAACAAGGAGTCTTTCAACGCGCCTTTACCCGCGGCATCAGCGAGAACAAAGTCCTGAGCGTTGAGGTCGATTTCCCTTGCGAACCGATAGAACGCCGCCGTATCAACATCATCCAGCGTATCGACGAAAACATCGGACGTCTGCGTCAACGTCGGCCGAAACGCGTTGAGACTCTCGCTCCAATCTACGGTGAGCGCAACCGATAAGGGATCAGCATCTGTGATTCCCGTGAAGTTGAAAGGGTCTATCGCGGCTCCGCTCAGAGCGGGCAGGAAATTGTTTGCATTCAGAACCGTGATCGGGCTGCCACTCGCGTCGGTTACAACGACTCTAGCCGTGACCGTGGGGTCGACGCAGCTGGTTGCAAGGTTGCTGATCTCTACATTCAGGCCCTGCCCTTTACCGGCAAGATTTACGGTTACCGCCGGGGCATTGGCATCGATGGTGAAGCTGGCGCTATAGTCCTGCTGATCGGCAGGTGAGAACTCAACCGTGATATCGCACGTCGCACCCTTGAATACCTCAGGACACGAACCCGCCACGGAAAAAGGCGCACCCGGATCTGTCAGGCTGAAATTGATCAGCGAACGGTCTCCGGTATTGGTGAAGGTAAGGGTACGTTGCGACGTTTGACCAATGACCACCTTTCCGAAATCGAGGGAGGCTTGATCGACGGTAATCTCTGCTCGCGCGACCGGAGCCGCCGCCGCGGCGCCGCTTTCACTGCTGCTGCCACCGCCACCGCCGCATCCAGCCACAACAAGACAGCTGATGCCCAGAGCAAGCGCGCTCAGATACCGGGGGCCGGCACTTGATGATTGTGCTTTCATAAATTCGTCCGCTTCGTTTGTTGACCAATACCTAAAGCATAGTGCACCAGGCAAGAGTGCTGTTCTTTTTGACCTTGTAATGATGTTGTCCCGGAAAATAGCAGTGCTTGCCGCGTTGCACGCAGCTCTGGCATTTACTGAGCGTCATGATTTTGACGGGGTCGGAGCCCCTTCGTGACTCGACAATGAGACGGCTTCGGTGGCGCGTCTGGCGTTCTAACCGCCGATCGCGCAGGTCCTCAGACGCAGGGCCACTCTTCGGTGAAAGCTGCGATTACCAGTCTTGCCGCAGATTCCCTGAGCATCTGCGGGTGTCGGTTCGCCCATTCGATCCAGACCTTTACCAGCTTGCCCCTTGTCACATCCTCAGGTTTGCACACATTGGTAAAGGTGGGAAAAAAGGGGTGTTCGGCGTCTTCCGGATACTCAGCCCGCGCCGTATCGATGCTGTCAGCGATGCCGGTCAGAAATCCCCGACAAAGGGCCCAACGAGGCGCCTCACTGGATTCGCAGTTCCTCATCAGCTCCTGCCCCGTCTCATAGTAGGCGGACACCAGATTCGGCAGAGTAATCAGGATCGTGATGCAAAACAGTCGCCGCATTCAGAATCTCTCTAGCTTCGCTGAAATCCTAGCACAGCAAGGTGGCTTGTAGATGAAAGCAGTTGAGCCCGACCTCCGCGATCAGCCTGTGCGGAGCCCGCATATAGCCGGATGCCGGGCACAGCGTTGCTGCGTAGCTGAAGCCCGGACGCTAGTGAAAGTGCCCGCATTCGCAGCGGCGCCCAAGATTCCGACAGAGTCGATCCGCGGGAAGTTGACGTCGCCGTTACTCTGATTGAGCTTACGCGCTGCACCGGTCGCACTTCCGGCGTCTTCCCCGGTTGCAAAGATATTGATACGTGGGTCAGGGCCTGAAGACCGCTGGCCCAGGCCAGCAACCTGACAGAAAAGATCGCTTGGAGAAGGTGATGCAGCATGACAGGGTCCAATTGCGCAATTAATTTTCCACTATCACCAGCCCACCCAAGAAAGTCAGTATTTTTGTCGTATTCGCTTGCGAAGCGTTTGTAAGCGCGCTGGCGTTAAAGTAGCCGGCCACTTCAAGCACGAAAACGAAAGGGCTTCAAAACCGCAAGGGAAAGACAACCAACCAGGCTGATCTGTTTCGCCATCCGAGGGAGACGTTCCGGAGAGAACGTTACTGCTCGTGACGATCATCGTCGGTACAATCAGGCATGAACGCTTCGATCATATCCCGCTTCGGAATTCGCGAGACCCCAAGCGAGAACCGTGAGTAACCGCCAGATTTATCTGATCGGCGGCGGCATAGCCGGACTGGCGGCCGCCACGCTGCTGATCCGCGATGCCCACATGCCGGGCACCAGCATTCACGTTTTTGAGCAATCCGACGTGCTCGGTGGCAGCCTTGATGGCGCCGGTGATGCCGATACCGGCTACGTGATCCGTGGCGGCCGCATGTTTGAGGCATACTACGGCTGCACCTTGGATCTGTTTTCATCAATCCCGTCGCTCTCCTGCCCGCAGAATTCC
>JAHEEG010000091.1 GCA_024640825.1 Gammaproteobacteria bacterium | reverse complement strand
TGATCGAGAAATCGCTCACCACGCCGGAGCAGTATCCGCTTTCGCTGAACGCGCTGGTCAACGCCTGCAATCAGAAAAGCAGTCGCGAGCCGGTCATGCAGCTGGACGCCGTTGCCGTGCAGAACACCGTGGATGGGCTAGCCAGCAAGTACCTCATTCGGCAGAAATCGGGCTACGGCGGGCGGGTCGCGAAATATCATCACCGGCTGTATAACGACGAGATCGGCGATTTCCGGTTCGACGAACAGGAGATGGCGCTGGTATGCCTGCTGCTGCTGCGCGGCCCACAGACGCCCGGCGAGCTGAGGACGCGCGCCGCCCGGCTTTGTGCTTTCGACGACGTGGCACAGGTGGAAGCGGCACTTCAGCGTCTGGTGAGCTATGAGCAGGGCCCTTTCGTGGTCAGGCTGCCCCGGGAGCCGGGTCGTCGGGAAGCCCGTTTTGCCCACCTGTTCAGCGGTGCGGTAGAGGTGCCACCAGACACACGGGTCCCGGTGGCAGTTTCTGATACGGCCCCCGGGCTTCAGACGCTGCAGGGGTTGGAGCGCCGGGTGGCCGCCCTGGAGGCGGAACTGGAACGCTTGCGGTCGCTTGTCGGGCCGACCGCTTCCAGGGAATCGGATGACTGAGCAGCACAAGGGGGACAGCGGGTGCGACTGAAAGATAAGGTGGCGGTGATAACGGGAGGCGCCAGCGGCATGGGGCGCGCAACGGTGCTGCGCTTTCTCGCCGAGGGTGCCAGCGTGGTGATTGCCGACTACAACATCAGCACGGGAGAGGAGACGATTTCCCTGGCAGAAGAAGCCGGCTTCGGTGATCGCACCAGCTTCATCCGCACCGATGTCGCTCGGGAAGCAGACATCGAAGCGATGATCGCGCATGCGGTAGCACGTTACGGCCGTCTGGATATCCTGTTCAACAATGCCGGCGTCGGCGGTGCCATCGGGCCCCTCACGGAGACCACCGTGGAAGACTGGGACTACACCTTCGACGTGCTGGCGAAAGGCGTGTTCCTTGGCATCAAGCACGGGACCCGCGTCATGAAGGCCCAGGGTAACGGCGGGTCCATCATCAACACCGCGTCTATAGCCGGTTTGTCCGGCGATGCCGGGCCGCTGGTTTACTCGGCCGCGAAAGCGGCGGTGATCAGCCTCTCGAAATCGGCCGCGGTGGAGCTGGCGCCAGAGCGTATCCGCGTGAACGCCATCTGCCCGGGTTTCATTGCCACACCGCTGGCGGGTCGGGGCGACCCGGAACGACTGCGGGCGGCCTTTGCCCGTTCTCAACCCTGGCCGGAAGCCGGCAGCGGTGATCACATTGCAGGGGTCGCGCTGTTCCTCGCCAGTGACGATGCCGTCTTCGTGACCGGGGAAGCCATCGTGGTGGACGGTGGGCTCACCGCCGCCGGCCCGGAACTGTCGAAAAAGTTTTCTCAGGTATCGGCACGTGACGCCTCGGTTTCCGGCATCACCAAGGGCAGTACGGGCGAGCCGCCGGAACTGCGACGCCTTTAAGCGCTGCCGGTGACGCCAATGAACAACCCCGTCCATAACATGGCCGATCTGCCCACCAAGCTGTTCTATGGCTTTGGCGCCGTTGCCAACGGCGCCAAGAGCAACGGCTTCAACTACCTGCTGCTGTTTTTCTACAGTCAGGTGGTGGGATTGCCCGCGGACTGGGTTTCGTACGGGATCTTCATCGCCCTGCTGTTCGACGCGATATCGGACCCGCTGGTGGGCTACCTGTCGGATAACCTGCGCTCCCGCTGGGGCCGCCGGCATCCGTTCATGTACGCATCGGCCATTCCGGTCGCGGTCGCCTACTACTTCCTGTGGTCGCCCCCGGATCTGGAACCCGAGGCGCTGTTCGTTTACTTCGTGGTGGCCGCCGTGGTGATCCGCACCCTGATCACTTTCTACGAGATTCCTTCCACCGCGCTGGTGGCCGAGCTGACGGAAGACTACGATCAGCGCACCCGGTTCATGAGCTTCCGCTACTTCTTCGGCTGGTGGGGCGGGCTGACCATGGCGGTTCTGGCCTATCTGGTTTTTCTGCCGGAATCCAAAGGCGGGCTCGAGTACGTGGCCGGATGGCGCAACTACGGCCTCGCCGCTTCGGTGATGATCTGCATCTCGATCTTCGTCTGCGCGCTGGGCACCCACCGGCATATTCCCCACCTGAAGCAGGCGCCGGTAAGCACCGGTTTCAGCGCCAGGCGCAGCCTTGGGGAGCTGAAGGAAACCCTCTCCAACCGTTCGTTTCTGGTGCTGTTCGTCTCGGCGTTGTTCACTGCCGTAGCCGCCGGCGTTTCCACCACGCTCAGCGTCTACTACGCACGTCATTTCTGGGAGCTGACCAGCGGGCAGATCGGTTACCTGCAGTTTCCTTACTTCGCGTCGGCCTTTCTCGCCCTCCTCTTCGCACCCTGGGCTTCGCGTGTCATGGGCAAGAAGCGGGCGGCCATCACCATCACCAGCGTGTCCGTGGTCATGGCCCCGATGCCTTACATCCTGCGCATGCTCGGCTGGTTTCCAGAGAACGGCACCGACACGCTTTTCTATACGCTCATGGTGTTCAATACCCTGGAGGTCACCCTGATCATCGCCAGCTCCATTCTCATTTCCGCCATGATCGCCGACGTGGTCGAGGACAGTGAAGTGGCGACGGGTCGGCGCTCGGAGGGCATCTTCTTTGCGGCCAACAGCTTTGCTCAGAAGGCGGTAAATGGTCTCGGGGTCATCGTCGCCGGGCAGATCCTGGCGTATGTGCAGTTTCCGACCCAGGCCAAGCCGGGCGAAGTGCCCACCAGCACTCTGTTCGAGCTGGCTACCATCTACATCCCGACGCTGTGGACGTTCTACCTCATCGCCATCGTGGTGCTTGCCTTCTACCACATCAATCGGGATACCCACACCGAAAACCTGCGTAAGCTGGCCGGCAGCCGCGCTGGCGGCCTCGCCGAGGCCGATCGCCCCAAGCTCGCTACCTGACTGAGTTGCGGCTCCGCACCGGTGCCGGGCGGGCGCCACGCAGGGGCCGGAGTGGTAACATCGCCCGGTTTTACGCCTCGAGACCGCGAATTCCATGAAGGCTGTGAGCTGGCTCATGGTGGTCCTCGCCTGCGCGCTGGTGGCCGCGGGGCTGGGCTACTACAAGTACCGCCAGATCCAGGCGGCGATTGCCTTTGGCGCGTCGTTTCCTGAGCCCGTGGAGGCGGTGGAGGCGGCGATCGTTCGCGAGGAGCTCTGGCAACCCACCACGGCGGTCACCGGCGATGTGCGGGCCGTCCAGACCGTGGACGTGTCCACCGAGCTGGCCGGGCGTATTGTGGAGGTTGGGTTCGCCCCGGGGGCGTCGGTGTCTCAGGGTCAGCTGCTGGTGCGGCTGGATACCAGCGAGGAGCGCGCACAGCGCGCAGCGGCCGAAGCGGAGGCCGAGCTGGCTCGACTGGCGTTGTCGCGCAACGAGCGGTTGATGCGTTCCGGCGCTGCCGCGGAGGAAGCCAGAGACACTGCCCGGGCTCAGTTCAACGCTGCAGTTGCCGTGGTGCAGGGCCTCCAGGCCATCATCGACAAGAAAACGCTGCGCGCGCCTTTCGACGCGGTGGCCGGGCTGCATCAGCTGGAGCCGGGTCAGTATCTGGACAGCGGCAGCGTAATCGCTCACCTGGTGGGGATCGGCGATGAGGTGTGGATCGACTTTTCGCTGCCCCAGCAGCATGTGGCCCTGGACATTGGCGGCACGGTTTCCGTCACCGTCTCTTCCGCCTGGAAGGAACAGGTACTTCCTGCGCAGATCATTGCCCGGGACGCTTTTCTCAATGAGCGTTCGCGCAACATCAGCTTCCGGGCGCTGGTGGATAACAGCCAGGGCGGCCTGTATCCGGGCATGCTGGTATCCGTGATCGTTCCTGTAGGGGAGCCGCGCAGCGCCACCCTGGTGCCCGCCACCGCGGTTCGGCGTGACGCCTTCGGGGCACACGTCTACCTGCTGCAGCCGGCGGAGGAAGGCGCTGCCGGACCGGAGCGGGCGCTCAAACGGGACGTCACGCTGGGTCCCCAGCGGGGGGCGATGATCGTGATCGCCTCGGGTCTGGAGCCGGGTCAGCGGGTGGCCGCTGACGGCTCTTTCAAGCTGCGCGACGGCGCGTTGGCAAACCCGCGTCTCAGCGTGGCCCCGGCCGAGCCCGCCGCTTCCGAGTTGGCGAGAGATTGATCGTGGATATCACCCGGGAAGCACAGCAACCGAGAATCACCGACATTTTCATCCGGCGGCCCATCATCGCGGTGGTGATCTGCCTGGGACTGCTGCTCCTGGGTTTCCGTGCCGCCATGGAGTTGCCGGTGCTGGAGTACCCGGTGATTGAAAGCTCGCGGCTGGAGATCACGACGCCCTTCGTCGGCGCTTCCGCGGAAACGGTGCAGGGGTTTATCACCGACGTCATCGAGCGTGCGGCGGCTTCGGTGCCCGGCGTCGACTACATCGACTCAGAAACCACGGCGGGAATGAGCACCGTTACCGTATGGCTCAAACTCAACGAGGACAGCACGGACGCGCTGGCGGAACTCACCTCGCGCCTCGGCCAGGTTCGCTTCGAGCTGCCGGAAGGCGCCGAAGACCCCGCGGTCACCGTACGCCGGGCGGACCGTCCCCAGGCCGGCTGGTATATCGACGTGCCGCTTACCGGGGGGCTGTCCCGGGCGGAAGTCACCGACTACCTCACCCGCAGGGTGAATCCTGTGCTCGGCTCCATCCCCGGCGTGCAGCGGGTCACCCTCGGCGGCGGCCGCCGGCCGGCCATGCGCATCTGGCTGGACCCGGATCGCATGGCCATGTTCAACGTCAGCGCGGAGGATGTAGCTTCGGCGCTGACCCGCAACAATATTATTGCGACCATAGGCCAGGCCGAAAACGCCAATCAGCGCATCGACCTCATGGTGGACACCTCGCTGCAGCGCATGGCCGAGTTCGAACGGATGGTCATCCGGGAAACGGACGACGCGCTGATTCGGATCGGCGACGTCGCGCGTGTGGAACTCGGGGAGGAAGAAGGCCAGCAGCACACGCGAATCACCCAGGACGATGCGGTCTTTGTCGCCGTCTGGCCGCTGCCGGGGGCCAACGAGATAGACATCGCCGATCGTATGTACGTGGTGCTGGAGCAGATCAGGCCCACCTTGCCGGATGGCATCGACTTACGCATGGGCTTTGACGTCACCCTTTACATGCGAAACGCGCTGCGCGAGATCTTCATCACCCTGGCCGAGACCGTGTTGCTGGTGGGCCTGGTGGTGGTTGCCCTAATGGGCGCGTTCCGCACAGCCCTGGTGCCCCTGGTGACCATACCCATATCGCTGCTTGGCGCAGTCGCCGCCATGGCGGCCATGGGCTTCTCGCTGAATCTTCTGACGGTGCTGGCCATCGTGCTGTCCGTTGGCCTGGTGGTGGACGACGCCATCGTGGTGGTGGAAAACGTCGCCCGTTACATGCGCGAGGGGATGTCCCGCACCCAGGCGGCGCTGGCAAGCTCCCGCCAGCTGTTCGCGCCCATCATCGCCATGACGCTGACCCTGGCCGCCGTTTACGCCCCCATTGGGTTTCTGTCGGGCCTCACCGGGGTGCTGTTCAAGGAATTTGCCTTCACCCTTGCAGTCGCCGTGCTGATCTCAGGCGTGGTGGCGCTCACCCTGTCACCCGTCATGAGCGCCTGGGCCGTACCTGCGGAAGGTCATGAGTCGCGCATCGTGCGCTGGGTGAACGGTCAGTTTGCGTGGACCCAGCAGCACTACCGCTGGCTGCTCGATCGCCTGCTTGATGCCAACGGCCGGGTGCTGTTCGTCGCCGGGTTTGTCACCCTGCTGATCGTGCCGTTTTTTCTGTTTTCCCAGAAAGAGCTGGCGCCTACGGAGGATCAGAGCAGCATCAACGTCGTGATAACCGCGCCACCGGAATCCTCCCTGGACTATACCCGGCGCTACATGGTGGATGTGGTAAGCGCCATGCAGACCCTGCCCGGCAATGACCTCATGTGGCAGGTGCTCTCTCCCGCGGGTGGTTTTGGCGGCATGGAGTTCGTCGATTTCCGCGACCGGGAAAAATCCGTTCACGAAATGCTGCCTCTGGCATTTGGCGCGCTGTCTCAGATCACGGGTCTGGAGACCTTTCCAATTCTGCCTTCGGCGCTGCCAAGCGCCGGTAATTTCGATATCGAGCTGGTGGTGATGTCCCAGGAGCCGGCCGTGCAGATGCTGCCCTACGCCGAGCGGCTGGTGCGGGCGGCGGAAGCCAGCGGCGTTTTCATGTTTGCTGACACAGATCTTCGGATCGACCTTCCCCAGGGACAGTTCCTGCTGGACCGTGAGCGAATCGCCGACCTCGGCATGGATCTGGCCGAGGTTAGTCGGCAGCTGGGGGTGTTGCTCTCGGGCAACTACGTCAACCGGTTCGATCTGGACGGCCGCGCCTACCGGGTGATTCCCATGCTTGAAAAGCAGGGGCGTCCGGACCCGGATGCGCTGCTGGACCTGCAGATCCGTACGCCCGCCGGCGACCTGGTGCCTCTCGGGGCGCTGGCGTCCCTGGAGCAGCGGGTGGCACCCCGGGTGCTTGGTAAGTTCCAGCAGAACAATTCGTTTCGCGTCTATGGCGGCATGCTCCCCGGCATGACCAAAGAGCAGGGGCTGCAGGCGCTGGAGCAGGCGGCCGCGGATAAACTGCCCCCGGGTTACAGCATCGATTACGCTGGCGAATCGCGGCAGCTGCGCCAGGAAGGCAATACTCTGCTGGGTGTGCTGGGCATCTCGCTGGCGTTCGTGTTCTTTGCCCTCGCTATTCAGTTCAACAGCTTTCGTGACCCCCTGGTGGTGCTGGCGGGTTCCGTACCGCTGGCATTGGCGGGTGCCCTGCTGTTCACCTTTCTGGGCTGGACCACCATCAACATCTACTCCCAGGTGGGCTTCATCACCCTGGTGGGCCTGGTCTGCAAGAACGCCATTCTCATCGTCGAGTTCGCCCGGCAGATGCAGTCAGATGGTTTGTCGAAGCTTGAAGCCATCAAAGC
This sequence comes from Gammaproteobacteria bacterium, assembly GCA_024640825.1. Classification (GTDB taxonomy): domain Bacteria; phylum Pseudomonadota; class Gammaproteobacteria; order Pseudomonadales; family Azotimanducaceae; genus UBA7803. The sequence goes on along the minus strand of JAHEEG010000091.1, from coordinate 6,993 downwards.
CTCTGCCGAGACCCGATTGCGGCCGGTACTGATGACAACCGGCGCCACGGTCATGGGTCATTTCCCCCTGGTGCTGGTGACTGGTCCTGGTGCCGAAGCGCGTAACAGCATCGGCATCGTGCTGGTGGCCGGCATGCTGGTGGGAACCCTGTTTACCCTGTTCGTGCTGCCCAGCATCTATCTGCTGCTGGCCTCCACGCACAAGCGAGAGGTGAAGCAAGACGCGCTTACAGAAAGTGCCCCCTCCAGAAACGCGTCCGGGAACGTCGTGACCGGCAGCACACCGGAGCCGAATCCGACTTGAGCGATCTTTACCGCAGCGTTGTTCTTTCAGCAGGCGCGCAGATGGTCGCCAACCGTCTGCGCAAAAACCGGCGGCGCCTGAACAGCTGGTGCAAACGCAGCGGGGCTACCTGCTATCGCGTCTATGACGCGGACCTTCCGGAATATTCGGCGGCAGTGGACCTCTATCAGGAGGCGGAGGGCGCGCGGCGCACGTTCCTGCATGTGCAGGAGTATCAGGCGCCGGCACACATTCCCGAGGAGAAAACCCAACGCCGTCTCGACGAGCTGGTGGCAGCGGTGCTGGATGTCTTCGAAATTCCCCGCGCTCAGCTGGCCTGCAAAACCCGGGCAAAGGGCAAGGGCGGGAGCAAGTACGGGCGCTTCGCCGAGAACGGAGAGTTTGTCGTGGTTCTGGAGGGCCCGGCTCTGCTCGAAGTGAATCTTTTTGACTACCTGGACACGGGACTCTTCCTCGATCACCGACCGGTGCGCCTGCGTATTGGTCGGGAAGCTGCGGGGAAGCGTTTTCTCAACCTGTTCTGCTATACCGCCGCGGCGACGGTGCATGCGGCGGTAGGCGGCGCTTCAGCGACCGGTGCGGCTGCCAGCGTTAGCGTGGATCTGTCCGCCACCTATCTGGACTGGGCGCGCCGCAACATGGCGCTGAACGGTATCGATGCCGGCGCGAATACCCCAGCGCATAGACTTGTGCAGAGCGACGTGCTGCGCTGGCTGGAGTCATCTGCGGAAACCTTCGACCTGATTTTCTGCGACCCGCCGACTTTCTCGAACTCCAAACGGGCCGCCGATTTCGACGTGCAGCGGGATCAGGTTCGTCTGCTCAGGGCGGCCATGGCGCGGCTGGCACCGGGTGGGCTGCTGCTGTTCTCGAACAACTTCCGGCGGTTTCGCCTGGACCAGGCGACGCTCGATACATTTGCCACCGTCGAGGAAATCACGCCCTTAACCCTGGATCCGGACTTCGCGCGCAACTCGAAGATCCATCGCTGCTGGGAGTTCAGGCATCGACGCGAAGCACCTAATCCCTAATCGGCGAGGAAGTCGCCCAGCAACCTGACCCTCAGCCTCCGTCTATCTCTGTTAGAATTCGCGCGCTCGATAAGCTCTTCTGGTTAATGGAGATTCTCTCATGCAGTTTCGTGGCACTTTCCTTTTTGTAGGCGCCCTTTGCCTGTACCTGCTCACTCCCCTTGCGCAGGCTGGTGGGCTCTGGATCAGCGAATACGGAACGCCGGCTCAGGGGCGCGCCGGGGCAGGTGCCGAGGCGGGCACGGATGATGCCTCCGCGGGCTTCTACAATCCGGCGAGCATGAGCCGCCTGGACCGCTCTCAGATGATGGCTTCCGTTGGCGTGGCGGCGGCCAAGCTCGAATTCGACATCGATAGCGCCATTGTTCCGGGCGGTGATGGAGGTGATGCCGGGAGCACGGCGCCCCTGGCCAGCTTCTTCTATGTCCGCCCCCTGGACGACCGATGGTCGATCGGCGCTTCGATGGCGGGGCTGACCGGCGCAACGCTGGACTATGGTTCCGACTGGGTCGGACGTTTTCAGGTCGAGGAAGTCGAGCTGCTCGGTATTGTGCTCGAACCGAGTGTCTCTTACCGCATTGACGATCAGTGGTCGGTGGGCTGGAGTCTTCCCGTGATGTACACCTCGCTTGATGAGAAGGTGGCGATCCCCGCGCGGCCGGTTCCGGATGCTCAGCAGGGACGGGTCAGAATCGATGGAGACGACTGGAAGGTCAGCTTTAAGCTCGGCGTGCTTTACGAACTCAGCGAAGCCACCCGCATAGGGCTGACCTATCTGCACGGCTTTGACGCGAAATATGGCGGCGATGTGGATATCCGGTTGCCTAACCTGCCCAGTGGTCCGCAGGAGGTTTCGGTGGGCGCCGACACCTCGTTGGATTTCGCGCCCGTGGCCCGGCTCAGTCTGGCTCACGAGTTCAGCGATGCGGTGCGCGGTTACGCCACGTTCGGCTGGGAAGGTTGGAGCAGCCTCGACAACGTCAACATCGCTACCCGGAGTAACGGTGCCGTTCTGGAAAAGAACTGGGACGATACCTATAAATATGCCGTGGGCGCTGAGGTCGATCTGAGTCCCCGGTGGACGGTTTCCGGCGGGCTGGCCTACGACACCAACCCGGTGGATGCTCAGGATCGCACCGCGGACATGCCCATCGACCGCCAGATACGCTACGCGGTTGGCGTGCGGCACACCCGTCCCAGTGGGCTCAAACTCGGGGCGGAGTTCACTTATGCCGATTACGGCAGCGCGAAAATTCGCGCCACGGGCTTTTCCGGCGACTACAAGAGCAACGAGATCCTGTTCTTCGCGGTCAATGCCAGCTGGGAGCTTGATAAGACTCGATAGATCATTCCGTGATGATCTGGTTCCGAATCTGCCTGATTGGTCTGCTTTGGGCTGTGCTGTCGGCCCCGGCGCTGGGTGCGGCGGAAAACGAAGCGCCTGGGGCGGAAGGCGAACTGCTTGAGCTGCGGGAACGGGTGCGTTCAGAACTCGGCGACCCCAAACTCGCGGCCGATATGGCCAACCCGCAAGAGGCCGTCAGCGCCCGGGCGCTGGAGCGCCAGCAGATTCTGTCTCGCACCGAGCTGGCGCTGGCGCGGCATCTGGAAACCCTCGAGCGGGCTGCAAGGCCCAGGGAACGGCGCGAGGCAATAAGGCAGGCTCTGCTCGAGCAACTCGAGGGCATAGAGCGCGATGCGCCCGTCGACCTTGAGAAGGTCGACGGTTTTCTGAGGGCAACTTTGATCAGAGCCCGCAGCGCGGAAGCCGCACGCACTCTGTTTCAGCTGGCTACCGCTCAGGTCGAGGAAGCGCGCAGTGCGCTCGATGACTCGCTGCAGCGTCGGCGTCAGGTCATCGAAGCCCTGAAAAGGGCTCAGCAGAAAGGCGATGACGTCGATCGCAGGCTAGGGGATATGGACCTGGCTGATGCGCGCGTCAGGGAAATGCGCGTGACGCTGGAATCCGCGTCAGCGGAGAGGGACGCTGCGGAAGCCAATCTGCGGCTGGAAGAGCAGCTTGCCGAGCTTGCCCGACGTCTGGGAAAACGGGCGGTCGAGCTTTCCGCAATGGACGAAGCCGCGCGCAAGCGGGTGATGGATGGCCTCGATGGCGCCATTGCCCAGGCGCGACAGGAAATTTCGGAAACCGTGGAGCAGCTCCGCGAGAAACAGCTGCTGGTGGTAAACGCGAGACAGGGTCAGGCAGAAGGGGAACCCACGCCTGAAGAGGCGAGCCTGGTTGCAGCGCTCGAGGCAGACGTGAACCTGGCTGACCTGAAGATACGCCTGCTTCGTGCCCGCCTGTTGGGATTCGGCGCGATGCAGGGCCTTTGGGAACTGAGGTTCAGACTGCAGGAGCAGCGGTCACAAACGGTTTACCGGGATGCGGCGCAACGCATCAGGGAATCCCAGAACCTTGCCGAGACGCTGCGAGAAATTGCAGGCGACGAGCAGCGCATCGTCGAACAACAGTTGGCCGAGTTGGACACCCAGCTTGCGGACTGGTCGCCGGCCTTCGGCAGCCGACGGGCGGCCGGCCTCAGGCGGGACACGCTGCGGGAAATGCGCGTGCTCTATGACAGTTTTTTCTCAACCGCCGATGAGCTGGACGCCTACTTCGATATCGCGAATCTGCACATCGACTATCTGATTTCAGGCCGGACGATCATCGATTCCATCACCGAGGTCAGCGGCCTGCTGTCCGACCGGCTCTGGGGTCTCTGGAACTACGAGCTGTTTACGGTTGAAGAAACGATCGATGTCGACGGCAAAACCATCACGGGATCTCTCGGCATCACGGTATCCAAGGTGGTTTCTTCACTGCTGATGGTCACCCTCGGCGTCTGGCTGACCATAGTGCTTGGCCGGCTGGTGCGGCGTCTGATGCTCACCCGGGGGAGCTCGGAAACCTCCGCCAATCTGAGCTATCGCCTTTTTAATATTGCGCTCGTCTTCGTGCTTTTCGTGGCCGCGCTCAACACGGTGAACATTCCCTTCACGACCTTCAGCTTTCTGGGTGGAGCGCTGGCCATCGGTGTTGGCTTTGGCGCCCAGAACCTGCTGAACAATTTCATCTCGGGCCTCATTCTGCTAATGGAGCGCCCCATCGAAATCGGTCACGTGATCGAGGTGGATGGAATCCGTGGCCGGGTCAGCGAGATCGGCGCGCGGTTCTCGCAGATCCAGCGCTTCGACGGCGTTGACATGCTGGTACCCAACAGCCTTCTGCTGGAGCAGAAGGTCACCAATCTTACTTTGGAAGACCAGAACATCAGGCTGCAGATCCGGGTAGGTGTCGCCTACGGATCGTCGACCCGGGACGCCGGCCAGTGCATTCTTGCGTCGGCGAATGATCATGGTCTGGTGCTGAAGGATCCGCCGCCCTTCGTGATATTTGAAGAGTTCGGAGACTCTGCGCTGCTGTTCAGCCTGTATTTCTGGGTTTCGCTGGAGTCGTCTACCAGCTCGCTGGTCATCGCGTCCGACGTCAGGCACATGATCGACAGGCAGCTGAGAGACGCGGGTATCACCATTGCTTTCCCCCAGCGCGACGTGCATCTCGACGTGAAAGGCCCAGTGGATGTGAGGTTGGACAGCGGTCCGGGGACGACCACCAGTCAGGGAGAGTAGGGGGAACCGCACCTATTTCCCTATTCCCTATTCGGCGAGGAAATCCTGCAGCAGACGGAACTTCTGAATCTTCGTCGACGACATGGGCCATTCGCTGACGAAGCGAACGTGTCGCGGGACTTTAAAGCTGGCAATCTGCCCCTTGCAGTGGGCGATGATGTCCTCGGCGGAAACCTCCGCCCCCGGATGGGTTTCGATGAAGGCCGCCGCTACTTCGGTCAGCCGGTCATCGGGCACGCCGATGACCTGGGCCATCTTCACTGCCGGATGGGTGGCCAGATGGGACTCGATCTCCAGTGCCGCCACGTTCTCTCCGCCGACTTTGAGCATGTCCTTGATCCGGCCGTGAAACTCGATGCCCCCGTTGCCGTTCAGCGCGCCCAGATCTCCAGTGCGCAGCCAGCCGTCGACGAAGGATTCGGCATTCTTCTCCGGCGATTTGTAGTAACCGTCGAACAGGCAATAGCCGCGGATCCACAGCTCACCGCGCTCCCCCGGAGGTGCGTCCTCGCCGGTTTCCAGATCCACAATGCGTACTTCTATGCCGGGGAAAGGACGGCCGCACGAGGTCAGTCGTTCGTCCAGTGACTCGTCCGGATGGTTGAACGCGATCACCCCGCCCGCCTCGGTGAGACCGTAGGCGCCCGTCTGCACAGCTTGCGGAAAGGCGGCCTGGAACTGTCGCAGCACGTCCGGCGGTGCGACGTTGTTGATACGGTGGATACGTGACAGATCCCGGGTTCTGAAATCCGGGTGGTGGATGATCTCGGTGGTTATGGTGGGAAATGAAGGAAAGGCGATGGTGGCCCGTTGCTGCTCCAGCATCTCGAGGGCAGGGCCGGCGTCCACGCGACGCATGGAGAGCCAGGCTGCGCCCGCGTCGAAGCACGCGGTCATAGGCAGTATGGCCGCCATGTGAAACATCGGCAGCGGTGCCCAGAAGCGATCCTGCTCGGTGAGAAAGTAGCGCTCGCGGCTCATGTTGATCCCGTTGCGCACCAGGGCCTCATGACTCAACGGGCAACCCTTGGGGTTGGCTGTTGTCCCAGAGGTGTACATCATGATGCAGGCGTCCCGCACCCGAACCCGCGAACGCAAGGTTTCGATGTCCGCCTCGTCAAATGCCGTGCCGGCGCCGTCGAATGCCGCCTCGCTGACGAACCCCGGGCGTTCTTCACCCAGCATGACCGCGAACCGCAGTAGCGGGGCTTCGGAAAGCTGCAGGGATTTTGAGTCGGCGGCCCCCGCCAGACCGGGAAAGGCTTCGCAGAGCAGGCTCGCGAAATCCGCGTACTCGCTGATGAGATCGTTTGTCACCAGACCTTTGAGGTCGGCGTTTTCCACCACGTATGCCAGCTCCGCAGCCTTGTAGCGTGCGTTAATCGGCACGGCGACCGCGCCGCACAGCACGGTGCCCATGAGCACCTCGATGTACTCCGGGCAGTTGGGCATCAGGATCCCGACATGGTCACCGGCGCCGATGCCCAGGCCATGCAGCGAGCGGGCCCGCGCTATTGACCGCTCCCACAGCTCCCGGTAAGTGAAGCATTTGTCCGGAAACACCAGGGCATCCCGGTCCGCATGCGGCACAACCGATCTCAAAAGCAGATCGCCCAGCGTGGTAGCGTCGATGATGTATGGCTTGCCCGTCATGATGCCCGACTCTGCCGCTGAGAGGCTTCCAGTTGTGCCGCCAGTTGGGCCGGCGTCACCGCGCCGTGGGTCATGAACTGGTCGATGGCCCGGGCGACGGCAGCCGGCTCGTGTACGGCGACTTCGTGGCCAGCTCTCGAGAGGACCTCCAGCGTGGCATTGGGCAACTGCAGGAAATCCATCAGATTGGCGGGCAGCAGGCCGTCCACGGCGCCCGCGATCATCAGCGTCGGTGTGGTCAGCTCGGCCAGTCGATGGCCGACTTTGAGATCCCGCATGGATTCCACGCTCTGCTCGAAGTGGCCGTCAGAAACGCCCAGCACGTGGTCTGTTCGGGTCTCGAACCATGCGTCCGTTTCCACGTCGTCGCGG
>JAHEEG010000240.1 GCA_024640825.1 Gammaproteobacteria bacterium | reverse complement strand
CGACCGCCACTTTCGCCTTGAAACTCGCTGAATGATTACGACGTTTCCTCTTCATCTTCTGCTCCTGTCTCTATTCCAATTATCTTCGCAGAAGACACTTAAAACTTCTTCACCCCTGTCCGGCTACCGGGGTCCACCTCTATGTTGTTCTAACATGGGTTTTAATAAGGGTGTCAATAATTTTTACGCTTGGCATAGTGAATCGCAAATCGCAATTTAGGCAGTGAATGCTATTAAATGATTATTTGTAATGATAGGCTGCTAAAAGGCAACCATAATTCGATGGCAAGCTGTAGTTACCCGAATACGCATCTCGCTCGTACATTGTTGACCTACAGACAATAATTCTGAACGACCGGTGTAGAGCCGAGCTTCGGAGATTCAAATTTTTCTAATGTACTTCACCCGTGGCTAACTCCTGCCCCATGCAGATACCTGGCGAATGCAAGAGACCGCATGGAGTGTGAATTCCGGGAATCGTCTGACACGGGGCGGGACGCCTGAGGGGCCCCAGCGGCCGGACTCGTTCTACGTCACCAGGTGAATGTCTTGAGGCGGCACCACTGCAATCGCTAGACGGCGCCTGAAAGTGTGGGCACTTCAAACTGACCAAAGATTACAGCTGTTACATCAGCCACCGCTGCTTCATTAGCCGGTAAGACAAGAGCAGGGTACCGAGCCCAACCCCGAAGAGAGAAAGCAATTCCAGCGGAAACCCGTCAAGGCTATCCCCATCCAGAAGGATCGACTTGACTGGCTGATAAAAGTGGTAGGATGGCAACAACGGCGCCATCCTGTTCAGGGTTGTCGAAAAATCGGCGAGAGCGGAAGGGAGCAGGAGAGGTAGATAAAAGAGGACTCCCAGTGTTCTAGCGCTTGCCTGGGTCCGGCATAAAAACCCGACGAGGATTCCGAAGGAACTGAAACAGAACCCGCCGACGAGAAGAACGGCGATATAGTCCAGGCCACTGCCACGATCAAAATCAAACTTTATCAGCAGATGCAGGAAGAGTGCCGCAACACCGATTAAAATCATCCCCAGGCATACCTTGGAGAGAAGCCATTCCACCTCGCGAATCGGCGTTTGCAATAGTCCGAGGAGGAGATTCTTTTCTTTTTCCTCGGCCACCTGCGTCGGGAGAACGATGAATCCGACCAGCAGGACCAGCATTAATATCCAGGTCGGCAGCATTTGTCTCTGGATACCTTCTTCCTGAAGGGAAATGATCCCCGCAATCCAGTTTCGACTCTTTCCTTCCAGCGCCCGCTGCAACCCGGAAACGCCCTCGAAGATGGCGACTGTCTGGAAGGAGGCTTTTGCGAGAACGATCAGGTCACAGCCTTCAATCCCCTTCCCTGCAGGAACCAGAATGCCGTCGCCGAGCCTGTCCTTCAACCACTGTTTGCCTTCCGCTTCATTCGTATGCCAGGAAACCTCAAAGACAGGTTCGGCCGACTTGAGGCCTTGAATCATCGCGGGAGGATAACTTGCCTTTTCAACCAGCCCGATCTTTATTTTCCGGGCGTTCGTTTCGTCCCCATCGACCAGATTCAACGATACGAAAACAAACAGCGGAATAAAGAGGATCAGGTAGAGGGTCTTGTTTTTAAATGAAATCGCCAGATCATTAAAAATCAAAATCAGTATGTTTCTGATCATGAGTAGAGATTCTGATGGATGTGCGACTCGAAATATTCTGCCGGGGAACCATCAAAGACGAGGTTTCCCTGATGGAGGACCATGATTCGGGTAGCGAGGGTTTTGATCTCTTCAGGTCGATGAGAGGTAAAAAGAATCGTCTTCCCTGATGCATGAAGTTTTTTCAGCTGAACATAAATCTCCCTGGTCATTTCGAAATCAAGGCCAGAGGTTGGCTCATCAAAGAGAAGGATCGGCGGATCAGCCAGGAGGGAACGCCCGATGCTGACCCGCTGCTTCAAGCCTTTCGAGAGTACTTGCACTTTATTATGACGAAACGGAAGCAGGTTAAATTCCTGCAACGTTTCCTCGACCCGCGAACGGGGGATTTGAAAAAGGCGGGTAAAAAGAACGAGGTTGTATTCGACCGAGAAGAAATCAAAGAGATTCGGTGTCTCGGGAACGAATCCTACCTTCCTGACGATGGATCGTCGGTTTTTCAGGTCAACCCCGTCGATCCGGACCACCCCACCGTCGGGAACCAGCCAGCCGCCGAGTAGTTTTAAAAGAGTCGACTTGCCGGCGCCGTTGTGGCCCACCACGGCAACCAGTTCGCCCTCCTCGACGTTAAAGCCGGTGGCAAGGAGCCCCCTGGCCTTTTTATAGACCCTGGAAAGCTGATGAACCTCAAGCTGCATGGAAGATTCCACATTGTGATGAGGCGCGTCGCCAGGTTGCCGGCCGGCCCCGTCCATCAGATAACATCAGGGGCGGGGCGCAGGAGTCTTTATATGCGTTTTGCCAGAAAAACAATCAGCAGGACTAAAACAACTATCACCAGAACACCGGCCATAACACTCTCCTTTAATTTGCTTTTCACTACCCGTCGACTGCCGGCCGGCACTCATAATCGGGTAACAGCGGTATTTTGCCCGGCTGAAACAGAATGAGCAAGACCACTGCCGGTACCACCACACCATCCCCAGCCGTGGGGCAGCCCGGGATAACGCCAAGCAGCATCACATCCAGAACAATTTGCAACCTCCACTCTTGGCTCCTCGAACCTCGAGCTGGCACTGGGTGCTTAGGGCTGAGTACTCCGCTCTACATTCTTCGTACCTGGCTCACGATAAATCTCCGCAACAGGCCAGAGCTGCCGTTCTCGCCCAGCAATTTATACCTACACTCTCGGCCAGGCGTCGCTGTTATCGAAAAAAACCAACCTGAAGCCGCCCACCTGGTTTCTGTCAAACCTTACGTCTGGAATAGCAACTTGCCATTCGTTGTTGTTTTCGGGCACAAACAAAGTGAGAATATTAAAATTGACTGGTAGATATTGGTATATGTGAAGTTTTGCACTCAAGATATTTGAGTAATACATGTTACTAGACAGAATGTTACGACCTGCTTGTTATTTCACTTTTCACGCTTTGCGGTGGCTGTGCCCGGCTGCGTTTATCGCGCTGATGCTGGCATTCAGCGGTGGCTGTTCAACAGGCCAAGTACATGCCACCATAAAATATCAGGATATTTCGCTAAGGTGCTGCGGCCTGGAAACAAAGGGGCTTGGTTTCCTCACGCCCTCGACCGTAACCGGACAAGAACAGGATATACAAAGCCTCGCATTTATATTTGCGAGCCAGTTGGAGAAGCAACGTCCCGATATTCGTGTCGTCAGCCTTCCCGAGGTCCTGAGCGCGGTCAATCAGGCAGGCATGGCCGATGAGTATAAGCAGATGTACGTGGATTACAGTGATACCGGCATTTTCAAGCAGGAATCGCTGCGCAAGGTGGGGCAGACCACCGGCGTCCAGTATCTTGCCCAGTTGAAACTCTCAAGCTTCAATCAGGGTTCTAGTAACCGCTTCAGCTTTCTAGGCCTCCGCTTGTTACAAACCAAGGAGGCGAACATCCGACTGTTCCTGCAGATCTGGAATAGCGAGATGGGTAGCATCGTCTGGGAAGGCACCGCGGAATTGAACTACGCCAAGGATACTAGCATCGAAACACCCGTCACCTTTAAACTGGTGGTGGAAGAAATTGCCGAAAACCTGATCAACAAACTGCCCGTCAACGGAGTACCCCATTCCGCCAAGCCCTAATGCCTACCAGGTAACAGATGGCACCGTCACGCTGCTGGCCTTCTCGCCCCCTAACAAACCCGATTATCCGGAGCCAAACAAATAGACAGTCGCATTAAAGAGGCTCTGCCCAGAGCCGAAGCTGTTGACGAAATTCTTGCCCGAGGGCGTCCGCGTCCTTCCAGTCCATCACCAA
>JAHEEG010000239.1 GCA_024640825.1 Gammaproteobacteria bacterium | reverse complement strand
GTCGACCGGCTCGCGGTGATCATCCGGGATGCCGGTATCCGGCACCTGATCGCCGCGCCGGACCAGCTGCGTCTGGTGCGGGCATTGCTGGCGTCGAACGATCTGACAATAAGCCTTGTCATCGGCCCCGAACCCGCAGCCGACCTTCCCTGCCGCACCATCCCATGGCATTCCGTAGCGCCAAGCAAACGAGCGCCGACGATCGCGCTGGTAGAGGATGATCCCGCGTACCTGCTCTTTACCTCGGGCTCCACCGGTCAGCCCAAGGGCATCCTGCACAGCCATCGCAGCGGTCTGGCTTACGCCAGACTGTCTGCGGAGACTTACGGCGTCCGGCCGGACGACAGGCTGGGAAGCTTTGCGCCACTGCACTTCGATCAGTCCACGTTCGACTTCTATACCGGACCGCTGTGCGGTGCGACCACCGTGCTGATACCCCGGGCGTTCGCCGTTGCCATTGCGAGCCTGGCAGCACTGATGGAAGAGGCAGCGCTCACCATCTGGTACTCAGTGCCCTCTGTGCTGGTTCAACTGGTACTGCAGGGCACGCTGGCCGACCGGGATCTTTCGCAGCTGCGATGGGTTCTGTTCGGCGGTGAAGCGTTCCCGCTCAAGCATCTCGAAAAGCTCATGTCCCTGGCTCCGAACGCCCGCTTCAGCAACGTCTACGGGCCGACCGAAGTAAATCAGTGCACCTACTACCACCTGACCAGCCAGCCCCCCCTCATCGAGGCCATACCCATCGGGTGCGTATGGCCGAATACGCAAGCGCTGATACTCGACGAAAACGATTCACCCGTCAGCCACGGAGAGCCAGGAGAACTGCTGATCCGCTCCCCCACTGTGATGCTCGGCTACTGGCAGCGACCAGAGCTGAACGAACGCGCCTTCTACTACCGAGCCCGCGACAGCGGCGTCCGCGATCGCTTTTATCGAACCGGTGATCTGGTAAGAGCCCGTCCAGACGGCAGCATGGAGTTTCTGGGTCGCAAAGACCGACAGATCAAAACCCGCGGTTACCGTGTGGAACTCGACGAGATCGAGCATCTGCTTTGCATGCACGATCGCGTCGAGGAAGCGGCGACCTACACAGTCGAGGATTCACAGCAAGGATTGCTCATCGAGGCCGCAGTCATCGCAGCAGGACGAGGCTCACCCTCGCAGAAAGACCTTGCGATCCATCTGGCGAAGCACCTGCCGCCTTACGCCCGCCCCAGACGGGTGGTGGTGCTGGAGGCGTTTCCTCGAACGCGCACCGGCAAGATCGATCGCAATGCGCTGCGTGCGCTGACGCGTTCCGGCTAAAACCTCTAGAAGCTTGTCCAGCCGCTCTGCAGATCAAGCGTCCGTTCTACCAGCCACCAGCATGCAACCACGCCGATGGCGGCGGAAGCCGGTCGCAGCAAAAGCTTTGGATAGTTGTAGTTGCGAAGCAGGAACAACAGCGGAAAGAGGACCAGGACAATCGCCAACTGACCGGCTTCCACGCCCAAATTGAAGCCCACCAGCGCAAGCAGCTTGGACTGGAAATCCAAGGACAACAGGTTGAGCACGGTGGCAAAGCCCAGACCGTGGAACAGCCCGAAGACGAACACCGCCGACCACTTGAAGCGTCCGAGGAAGGAGTAGAAGTTGTCGAGCACGACAATCAGTATGGACAGCGCGATGACCGACTCAATCAGCCGGGATGGCAGTTCGATCCAACCTTTCAGCGCCAGGCCCAGGGTGATGGAGTGGGCCACGGTGAAGACGGTAACCACGGCGACCACGTTCCACATGGCAGACCGCAGGCCCTGGGTGGGCTGCCAGATGCCGTCCTTCCTTACCAGCACCGAGGTCAGCAGCAGAGTGACCAGAAACAGCACGTGATCCAGCCCGATCCAGATGTGTATGACGCCTTCGCGGGCGAAATTAAGAAACTGCTGAAATCGAGTATCGCCGAGCAGGTTGAAAGACGTCGTTTCACGCCCCGGTCCGAAAATAAAAGCCTTTTTGTAGTAGTTACCCTCCAGCCCGATTTTGTAGTTGTTCTCGAAATGAAACCCGCCGCGATGTGCCGCATCCTGATGCATGATGGCCGAGTAGCTGATCTCGAGCCGATCTGGCACGGGCAGCGGTGCATCAACCTCGTAAAAAATCTCCAGGACGTTCTCGAAGTCAGGAAAAAAGTTGTAGTCCACATAGGTAATGGCGTAGTCGCCGGCTTCGTCGCCGATGGAATAGTGCGCCTGCAGGTAGTCGGCAATAACCTGACGCTGCTCTGCGTCCAGGCCCTCTGCCTCGGAAATATTCAGGCCGGTAACGCTGTTCAGGTCTGCAACCGCCATGTCGATGCGACCCCGCAGGCCGTCTTCGTTTACCTGCAGCCACAGGTAGCTCATGCCCGGCTGATGAGCACCTGCCGTCAGCGGAAAAAAGGCTGCAATCATGGCCATGGCCGCGGCAACGAGGACTGGCGACGTCAATGTTCTCATGTCTTACTACCTGTTCTTCCCTGGCCGTTGCAGGCCGCCTGCTGCGACCGCTTCTTTGAGATCCACGCCGATGCGCAGCGGTGCTGCGGGAGAACCCGCCAGCCCAGCGTAGGGATCATGCGGGTCACTCCGACTCTCCATCTCCACTTCCAAGCCCAGGCCGATTTCGGCAGCAATGCGCTCGAGCACCCCAAGAACCACATAGTCTTCGAGCGCAAATCCGGTGGAATCAAAGACCGTCGTGCGGGTCTGGTTCGCCGCATACTGGCCGCAACCGCGCACCAGCTGCATGAGATCCGGCCCAAGCTGTTCTGGCGGCAACGCCTGGCACTCGCCTTCCCGGGCTGCCTGAGGCAGATAGTCCGGGCAAACCAGAGCCCGGTCCAGCAACGACCTGGGCAACTCGGTCTTACCTGGAAAGTCGGATCCGACCGCGTTGATGTGCACGGACGGCAACAGCGCGCCGTCCTCGAACACCGGCCCACCGCCTACGGCAACCGACGTTGCCGTGCAGAGGATATCGGCCGCCCCGGCAACTTCGTTGGCGGCGCAGACATGAAACCGAACGTCGTCCAGACGCAGCGTTTCGACCCGGCGGGCGAAACTCTGGGCGACCCGCTCATCAATATCGCAGACATAGACCTCACGTATCGGGAACAGCCGCGAGAGCGCGTGAAGCTGAGTCACCGCCTGGGCGCCCGCGCCGATGAGCCCGAGGGTCGACGAGTCCGGCCTGGCCAGTATTCTGCTCGCCACCGCCGACGCAGCGCCCGTGCGGATAGCCGTGGCGAGCGTGCCATCGGCTACAACGCGCAGATGGCCGTTGGTAGTGTCGAACTTGAGGAGCGAGGACAGGACGGTAGGCAAGCCACGCTTCCAGGGGTTGTTGGGGTGATAACCGACGAGCTTTATGAACGCTTCGACATCACGTTTCAGCAGGGGCATCCACTCGAGCAGGCCCACGGCCGGATTATCGTAGCTGAATCCTTCGCGTTTCGGCACGTCGTACGTCTCGTTGCCATGCTGGTCATCGCAGGCAGCGTGAAGCGCCGCAATGACTTCGTCCATCAGCGCGTTCAGGCCAACGTGGCGGACGGCCGCAGCTACGTCTTCAGCTGAAAGAATCAGTGTGCGCAAATCAGTGTGTCCTTCCGTAGTGCTCGTCAGACCTGCGCTTGCTCAGCAGCGGGATCTTCTCAACCATCTCTTCCAGATAGGAAAGGACGCCTTCCACCGAATAGCGGCGGATATCCTTGCGCGACCAGCCGATGGGTAAACGCATGATGACGTCCCTGGCCATCTCGGTTTGCTTGCCGGGACCAGACAGCCGGAAGTGGTTCGACACCAGGGAGCCAAACCAGTATCTCTCCAACAACTTGGGTTCGGAAAGCAGCATCAGCTTCGATGGTCTGCAACCGATCAGTCCGGCCAGGCTGCTCATGTAACCCACGTAATCA
>JAHEEG010000238.1 GCA_024640825.1 Gammaproteobacteria bacterium | reverse complement strand
GTGGTTTATGCCGCTGGAATCGCGGTACACCTGTACTTTCTCCTGGAGACCGGGTATCTTAATTTCATTGGATTGGCAACCCGTTAGACAGAAAGAAAGGGAGAAGAAAAGGACAAGCGGAAACCAGGATCTGTGGAGCATGTATTCAAAGATTGATTTCGCTCAAAGTAAGGAATATTCTTTGAAGCCCCTGCCCTTTAATTTTGAGGCCTGCCCTGCCGGTGTTTGGGTTTATGTTTTTACTTTTGAAATTCCGCGGGACTTGTCCCCAGGCTTTAATTTTGAAAACCATGCGAACCTATACCGTCGCCGTCGTCCAACTCAACCTGAACGACACCCCCGAGAAGAACCGGAATAAATGCTCCGAATGGATCCGCAAGGCAGCGGCGGGAGGGGCCCGTGTCATCTGCTTGCCCGAACTGTATTCCAGCCATTATTTCTGCCAGAGTGAAGATGTTGCCAACTTTGAGCTGGCAGAGCCCCTGTACGATGTTTCGTTCAAGACCTTCAGCGCCCTGGCCAAAGAGCTTGGCGTGGCGATTGTTGTACCGTTTTTTGAAAAACGCATGGCCGGAATTTACCACAACAGCGCCTATATTCTCGATGCCGACGGAAGCGAAGCTGGCCTGTACCGGAAAATGCATATTCCCGACGACCCGCTGTTCCATGAAAAATTCTACTTCACCCCGGGAGACCTCGGTTTTAAAACCGTTCAAACACAGGCGGGGCAGATAGGCATCTTGATCTGCTGGGACCAATGGTATCCCGAAGCGGCACGGCTCACCGCCCTGCAAGGGGCTGAAATCCTCTTTTATCCGACTGCTATCGGCTGGCACCCCTCTGAAAAGGCCGAATTCGGCGAAAAGCAATACAATGCCTGGATGAATGTGATGAAGGGGCATGCGGTGGCCAATGGGGTCTTTGTGGCCGCTGCCAACCGAATTGGCCTGGAGCAGCCCCTGCCTAAGGGAGATGGCATCGAATTCTGGGGAGCCTCTTTCATAGTAGGGCCCCAGGGGGAAGTGCTGGCACAGGCCAGCCACGACCGCGAAGAAATACTTTATGCCGAGGTAGACCTCGGCCTGCTCGAGAATGTGAGGCAAAACTGGCCCTTTTTCAGGGACCGCAGAATTGACGCCTACGGTGAACTCACCAAAAGGGCCTTGCGCTGAGATGGGAACCAAAGACCTAATCCGTTATCCGGCAGAATGGGAACCCCAACAAGGGATATTGCTCTGTTATCCTCACAATGGGAATGACTGGCCGGGAAAGTATGGGGCAATCCAATGGGCCCTGGTCGACTTTATCAAGAAGGTGGCCGAAGTTGAAATGGTATTCCTGGTCGTGCGAGACCATACTTTACGCGACCTTGTGAAAGTTAAGCTGGAAAGGGCCCATGTCCGTGCCGAACGGATACAGTATATAATCTGCAAGACCAACCGGAGCTGGATGCGCGATTCAGGCCCCATTGGCGTTTACCGAAACGGCAAACGCGCTTTCCTGAAATTCGCCTTTACCGGCTGGGCCAAGTACACCAATTACCGACTTGACCGCCATGTAGCCGGAGTGGTCTCTAAACATTTCAGCCAAAAGCCGCTGATAGCGTCTTACCGGGGCCAGGAAGTGGTCATGGAGGGCGGGGCTTTGGAAACCAATGGCAAGGGGACCCTGATCACCTCTGAAGAATGCCTGTTGCATCCCAGCGTACAAGTGCGAAACCCCGGCTTTACCCGCGAAGATTACGAAGCTGTTTTCAGGGAATTCCTGGGAATCACGCATGTGATTTGGGTGAACAAGGGCATAGTGGGAGATGATACCCACGGGCATATAGATGACCTCTGCAGGTTCGTAAGCCCGGATACCGTGGTTACGGTGGTGGAAGAGAATCCCCGGGACGAGAACTACCCAATCCTGCAGGAAAACATTGAATTGCTGAGAAAAGCACGCCTGCAAGACGGCTCCAAACTCAAGATAGTGACCCTGCCGATGCCACGAGCAATCCTCTACGAAGGCCTGCGGCTGCCAGCCAGTTATGCGAATTTCCTGATTCTCAACCAACGGGTACTGGTGCCTACCTTTAACGATGTGAATGATGCCCGGGCCCTGGCGCAGTTGGCGGCCTGCTTCCCAGATCGGGAAGTGATCGGAATCCATGCCCTCGATCTGATCTGGGGTTTTGGAACTCTCCACTGCCTGAGCCAACAGGTACCGGCAGTGACATCCAAAGGATGAATTCTGCTATTTCAGCTGTTCTTAGCTGACCCCATACGGTGCTTCCGCGAAAACCCTACTTTTAAATTTGGGCACCACTGAAATGAAAATTGAGCCGATGAAAAGAAGCAAGTTAGTAAGCGGCCTGTTGGTTGGCCTCACCCTGGCTTTTGCGGGCATTCCCTGGGGATGCGGCCGGGCTTCCGGGGAAGACTCCATCACTATCGCCACCGCCTCCAGCATGCAATTTACCATGAAAGAACTGGCAGAGAGTTTTACCGCCAAAACGGGTATTGTCTGCAAACTTACGGTCGGTTCCTCGGGCAAGCTAACCGCACAGATCCGGGAAGGAGCGCCCTTTGACCTCTTCGTGTCGGCCGACATGATGTACCCGGAAACCCTTTTCAGCGAAGGCCTGGCCGAAAATCCCCCGGAGGTGTATGCCTATGGTAGCCTGGTTATTTGGACGCTCAGCGATTCATTGGAGCCCGGCATGGAAGCACTCGCAGGGGAGGCAGTGAAGCACATAGCTGTGGCAAACCCCAAAATTGCACCCTACGGAAGGGCTGCCGTACAGGCCCTTGAGTATTATGGCCTGTACGAAGTCATTAGCCCGAAACTGGTCTATGGGGAGAGTATTGCCCAGGCCAGTCAGTTCGTCCTTTCCGGGGCGGCGGAAATGGGATTTACGGCCCTGGCAACGGTTCGTGCGCCCGGGATGCAGGAGAAAGGGCGTTGGAAGGCTTTGGATTCCAAATCTTACGCCCCTATTGCCCAGGGGGTTCTGCTCCTTAAGACGCCCCCCCGGAAACGGGCCGCGGCACTGGCCTTTTATGAGTATCTTACATCGGCCGAAGTGACGGAAACATTACTTAAATACGGGTATTCGATAGATGAACAAGTTTCAGGGGAAGATTGAGGAGATTCAAGTGAGCGGGCACCTCTCGCTGGTTACCGTTTCGCTCGGGAGTGGTTCCCAATTACGGGCCATTGTCATTGATACGCCCGAGTCGGCTTCCTATTTGGCCGGAGGCGGCGCCATTGGAGTGCTCTTCAAGGAAACGGAAGTGATCCTTTCCCTGGAAGAAAGTGTTCAAACCAGTGTGGAGAATCGACTTACCGGGCGAATCGAAAGCCTGGAAGAGGGGGTATTGCTGAGCCGGGTTGCCCTTCGGTCTGAAGACGGACCGATTACAGCGGTGGTCGCTAGCGCCTCGGTCAGACGGCTCGGACTTAAGGCTGGCAAGGAGGTGTTTGTTCTTATCCCCATGAACGAAATGATGTTGGCTGAGCTATGAATTGGGATCCGCTTTTTCTCACTTTTAAGCTGGCATTGGTAACTACCTTGCTTTTATTGATCTTATCGATGCCCCTGGCTTACTGGCTTGCTTTTTCCCGTTCGCGGGTCAAGCCGCTGGTTGAGACCCTGGTGAGCATGCCTTTGGTACTTCCTCCCACCGTTCTCGGCTTTTATTTCTTATTGGCCTTTAGCCCGGGTAATGCATTCGGCCAATGGATGAACGAGTGGTTGGGGATTAAACTGGTCTTTTCATTCCCGGGGCTGGTGCTCGCCTCGGTGCTTTACAGCCTGCCCTTTATGGTACATCCCATACAATCCGGGCTTAGCTCCCTTCCTGATTCGCTGCGGGAGGCTGCCTCGGTCTTGGGAAAAAGCCGTACTCAGACCCTGGTTCATGTATTGCTGCCCAATATCAAGGCCTCGCTGC
>JAHEEG010000090.1 GCA_024640825.1 Gammaproteobacteria bacterium | reverse complement strand
AACAGCTTCCTGCGGCTCTCCCGCCGTGGCGACCTTGGCGACTCCGGGGACCAGTTTGAGACTGCTGGAGATCTCCCGAGCCATGTCGTGGATGTCCGCCGGGGAGTATCCGGGTGCCGAAACAGCGTACAGAATTCCGTAGACGTCACCAAAATCGTCTTCTACAAGGGGCGTCAGAGCCCCGGGAGGCAGACGCTGCGCGGCCTCACTGACCCGTCGCCGCAGCTCGTCCCAGATTTGCGGGACCTCCGACGCTTTGAAATGCTCGTGAACCTCTACCTGAATTTCGGAGCGTCCGGGAACGGACTTGGACGTCATCTTGTACAGATAGGGCAGCTCCTGCAGCGATGCTTCCACGAGATCGGTGACTTCCTGCTCGACCTCCAAGGCTGACGCGCCGGGGTAGACGGTGATGACGTAGGCATTCTTTATCGGGAAAACCGGGTCTTCCAGGCGCCCTACGGTGTCGATACCGTAAAGACCGCCGACCAGGCAGGTGAGGATGATCAGCCATGGGTAAAGCGGGCGTTCAATAGACCACTGAGCGACATTCTTCACGCCAAGGCCTCCTCTCCGACTAATCTGGGCTAAACGGGCTCAAAGCTCGGCGACGGGTTCGCCGAGCACCCGGATCTTCATCCCGCTGCGTAGCTGGTTGGCGCCGCTGGCAACGATGAGCTCACCATCCTTCAGACCCGAGAGTACCGAAATGCCCTGGCCGTCCACGGGTCCGACTTCCACTGGCCGCTTCTCTACCAATTGCGAGTCCGGATGGAAAACCCAGACGAAAAACTGCCGCTCGGCGTCTGCAACCAGGGCCGCGGTGGGTATGGTGATGTTCAACTGCGAAGGATCCTGGGGTGTCAGCTCCAGTTCTATGGTGGCCGTCATCCCAGGCAGAATGTTCCAGGCTTCCGGACGCGGCATGGCGAAGGTTACCTCGTACGTCTGCGCCACGACGTCCGCCTCGCCCGTGTTCTCCCGGTAAGTCAGCTCGAACCGCTCGTCGGGCAGAAACGGGAACCGGGCGTGAATACCGATCACTCGATCTTCGGTAGCTGTCGCTGCCAGGCTTTCAGGGACGCTGGCCATCACGAACAGTTCGTGGAGATCACTGAGCCGCACGATGGGATCGCCAACCCGGACGTTGACATAGTTGTCGGTGAAACGCCTGGCTACGAAGGCATCGAAGGGCGCGTAGATTCTGGTGTCGGAAAGCGCTTCCCGCGCCTGGGCCAGACCTACCTGACGCAGGTCATACAACGCCTGGGCGTCATCGACGACGGACTGGGAAATGCCACGATCTTTCAGGAGCTTCTGCTTGCGCAGCAGATCCTGCCGCGCAAGCTTCAGCTGCACCATGGCTTCGCGCAAGGCGAGCTGAAAATCCTTCGGATCCAGCGCCGCCACCAGCGCCTCGGCCTTGACGGACTGGCCCTCCCGGACCTCGAGCCTGGCCAGAGGCCCGGCGACTTCGAAAGACAGGTCCACCGTCTGCGCGGCATCCACCCGGCCAACAAACTGATGCACGACCTTGCCGCCTTCTGCAGATACCCGGAACACCCGCGCCGGGCGGATCGACTGATCCTGCTTCGGCGGTGGATCGCGCCGTTCGCAAGCGACCATGCTCAACAGACAGCACATGACGATGAGCGCTCTCATGCGGAAGTCTTTCCGGCCGGAATTTCCGCGGTCGGCGTTTCCGCAATTGGCATTTCTGCAACCGCTGAATCTGCCGCCGGTGCCTGCAACGCTAAGGACTGAAGCCGCCGGTGCAGTCGATCTTTCTCCGTTGCGGAAAGGGGCAGCAGGTCCAGCATCTCCAGAAAGCGCAACCCTTCGACGGCCAGCACCAGTATCTGGGCGAAGTCCTCATCGGCAGCGGCACCGCGAATCTCTGCAAAGGATTGCCTGATGAATTCGCGGGCCGGGTCCAGCAGGCCGGGATCTTCCGCTGCCGCTGCCAGCAGGGCCAGCGACATGGCGCGTTCCTGGTCGCTTTGCTCCTGCTCCGCCAGCAGACGGGCGCGAATGGCACCACTGGATTGGTCGCCCATCTCGGCCCGATAGCGAGCGGTACGCTCGCCGACGTCGGTCAGCACCTTGTGCAGCATGCCTTCCAGCATCGATCGCTTGTTGGGAAAGTGATAGAGCACGCCGCCTTTGGAAAGCCCCGCCTCCAGGGCAACGGCTTCGATAGTGAGATGCGCGGCGCCCGCCAGACCGACGATGCGTGAGGCGGCCTCTAAAATCCGCCCCTTCTGATTAACTTTCGTGACCATGAACGGACTGTAGACTATACCGTCTGGACGGTAAAGTATTCAGTCAACGTGGCCGTAGATGACGCTATTCCAGATGCCCGCCAGCACCCGGGCCACCGCCTCGGGGGCATCCGGATTGGTCCCGGTCAGGTTGTCATGGGCGACGGCGCTGTTCATGCGTATCAGGGCGTTGGCTGTGCGGGCCGGATCGTCTACCCGGCTGAGTCCCCGGGCGACCTGCTTTTCGATGAATCGCGTGGTTTTTTCGATGAAGGCACCGATGACCCGAGTCTGCCAGCGCTGATAGACCCGAGGGTTGCCGCTGGCCGCCTGGTTAACCGCATCCACCAGCCGGGCATGCTCCCGGAACGCCCGGAGCATATTGGTCAGGCTGTCCAAGGTAGCCTGGCGGTAGTCGGCCGTGTCGCCGGCGCTGAGCCAGGGGTCCACCGACGCCACGATGTCACGCTCGAAGCCCTCCAGCAGCCCGGCCAGCAGTTCATCCAGCCCGGAGAAATAGTGATAGAACGACGAGCGGGTCATGCCCGTGCGCTGCATCAGCACGTCCACGGTGAGCTCGTTGAAGGAAAGCTCCGCCAGAGCAGTCTCCGCCGCCCGAATGATTTCCGCACGGGCCGCCTCCGGCGAGCGGCGGATTCGTTTGTTTGCGGACCCTGTGGGCGCTGTTTGCACTGCGGAACCTCGCTATTGACAGACCGTTGATAACATAATAGATTTGTCGACATCGTGTCAATAAACACATAAACCAGGAAGCCGATAGAGCACTAAGCGCATAGCGCAGCGCCTGAGGAGCAAATATGAACGCAGAAACCAGAATTACGGGAACCTGGGCACAGACGGGCACCCAGCCACGCATTGCCATTATCGGCGCGGGCATGTCGGGCATCGCGGCAGTCGTCAAGCTCCGCAAGGCGGGATACACCGATCTCACCGTCTACGAGAAAACAGACCGTGTCGGCGGCACCTGGCGGGAGAACACCTACCCGGGTCTGTCCTGCGACGTGGCCTCACCCTGGTATTCCTTCAGCTTTGCCTTGAACCCGAATTGGACCCACCGTTACTCCTACGGGCCGGAAATTCAGGCCTACATGGAAGAGGTGGCCAGAGACTTCGGGGTTACGGACATCGTGCGATTCAACACCGGGATCACCGACGCCGTCTACGAGGGGCCCCAGTGGCGGCTGACCACCTCGCGAGGCCAACAAGAAGTTTTCGACATCGTTCTCACCGCCACCGGCATACTGCACCAGCCCATGTATCCGGATATCGAAGGTCTAGATTCGTTCGCCGGCAACTGCTTCCACACCGCCCGCTGGGATCACTCGGTAACGCTCGAGGGTAAACGGGTAGGCGTTATCGGCACGGGCTCCACCGCCGCCCAGATCGTCGGCGCCATCACCGACAAGGCGGGCGAGATGTACGTGTTTCAGCGCACGCCCCAGTGGATGGCGCCGCTGCCCCAGAAGCGGTACTCGTGGGCCTGGCGCGCCGCCCTGCGGCTGCTGCCGTTTCTGCGCAAGAAGGCCTACGACTTCCACATGCGGCTGATGGTGGATAACTTCGCCGCAGCAACCGTAGGCGACAAGGCAAAACAGGCGGGTATTCAAAAGGCCTGTCTGCAGAATATCGAAGACAACGTGCCGGACCCGGAACTGCGCAGGAAGCTCACCCCCGACTACCAGGCCGCCTGCAAGCGCCTAATCTTCTGCTCCGATTTCTACCCAGCCATCAGCCGACCGAACGCGCACCTGATTACCGAGCACATCGAGCGCGTCACGCCGGAGGGCGTGCAGACGTCCGACGGCGAGATTCACAAGCTGGACGTGCTCGTTCTGGCCACCGGCTTCGACCCTGGCGCCTTCGTTCTGCCCACCCGGGTCAGCGGTGAGAACGGCGTGGATCTGCAGACCTGCTGGGACGGCGCGCCCCGCGCGCATCGGGCGGTCTCCGTGCCCGGGTTTCCAAATTTCTGGATGCTGGAGGGCCCCACGGGACCCGTGGGCAACCTGTCGCTGATCACCGTCACCGAGAACCAGCTGGACTACGTGATCAGCATGCTCGATCGCATGAGGCAGGACGGTCTGGCCGCCATCGCGCCAAAAGCCGAGGCCTTCCAGGCCTACAACCAGGCCATGGGTGAAGCCATTCAGGGCACCATCTGGGTAACCGGCGGCTGCAACAGCTGGTACATCGACAAAACCGGCACGCCGAACCTGTATCCGTGGATGCCGACTCAATATCTGGAGGAGATGCAGAATCCGGATTTTTCCGAATTCCGCCTGATGAGGGATATTGAGGTTCGCCCGGAGCTGGCCGACGCAAGCGCCGGCTAACGATTAGACAGCGTGCCGGGGGCCGGTCATGATCCGGCTTCTGCGCGAGTCAATGTGAGCGGTTCATGAAATCAACCATCTGCGACATGCTGGGCATCGAATTTCCCCTGGTGGCCTTCACCCACTGCCGCGACGTCGTGGTGGAAGTCTCCAA
Organism: Gammaproteobacteria bacterium; assembly: GCA_024640825.1. Taxonomy (GTDB): domain Bacteria; phylum Pseudomonadota; class Gammaproteobacteria; order Pseudomonadales; family Azotimanducaceae; genus UBA7803. The sequence goes on along the minus strand of JAHEEG010000090.1, from coordinate 9,771 downwards.
AGCCGGCGGCATGGGCGTGCTCGGCGCAGCGGGCCTGCGCCCGGATCAGCTGGAGACCGAGCTGGCCTGGATCGACGATCACATCGACGGCAAGCCCTACGGCGTCGACCTCATCGTGCCCACCAGCTTCGCCTCGAAAGGCGAAGAAGTTGACCAGGAAGCTCAGGTCGCTCAGGTGCCCGAAGCGCACAAGGCGTTTGTCCACGGCCTCATGGCCAGCCACGGCATAGACACCTCGGACCTCACCGACGACCGCCTCACATCGGGCACCCGGCTCGGCGATAACATGCGCGACAGCGGGGCTAACGCGCTGCTGGACGTAGCCTTCGCCCACCCCATCGGTCTGATCGCCAACGCGCTGGGCACGCCGCCGACGTACATGCTGGAGCGCGGCAAGCGGGCAGGCGTGGCTGTGGCCGCCCTGGTGGGCGCCCGGGAGCACGCCATCAAGCAGGTGGAAGCCGGCGTGGACATTCTTGTAGTGGCGGGCGGCGAAGCCGGCGGTCACTGCGGCGAGGTGTCGACTCTGGTGCTGGTGCCGGAAGTGGCGGAAGCCATCCGGCCCTACGGCGACACGCCTATTCTGGCCGCCGGGGGCATTGTTACGGGCAGACAGATGGCTGCGTGCATGGCCATGGGCGCCGACGGCGCCTGGACCGGCTCCGTGTGGCTCACCACCACCGAAGCAGAAACGTCGCCCGTGGTGAAAGAGAAAATGCTCGCCGCCTCGTCCCGCCAGACCATCCGCTCCAAAGCCCGAACCGGCAAGTACTCGCGTCAGCTGCGCTCTGCCTGGACCGACGCATGGGAGTCGGAGGACGCCCCCGCGCCGCTGCCCATGCCGTTGCAGTCCATCGTCACCGAACCGGCCATGGCCAAGATCACCAAGCTGGCGGAAGGCGGCCACGCAGGGGCCCGAGCGCTTGCCAGCTACTTCGTCGGCCAGGGCGTGGGCCTGATGAACGACAGCGTATCGGCCCGCACCGTGGTCTACGAATTCATGCAGGATTTTCTCAGCGCCAGCGAGCGACTGAACGCTTTCATGGACGACTGACCCGTAGAAATTCGTATGGCAGCGGGCTGTCCCCCTGCAGCGCAAGATCGGCAAGCAATTCACCCAGCACGGACGCGAACTTGAAGCCGTGACCCGAGAGCCCCGCCGCAAAAACCACGTTCGGCCAGCGAGGATGGCGGTCCACCAGAAAGTGCCCATCGGGCGACATCGTGTACATGCAGGTCTCGTGGCGCGTTCGCGGGCCGCGGACGCCAGGCAGATGGGCTTCCAGAAACCGCTCGCTGCGCTGGGCTTCTTGCGGATCCAGGGCGCGATCCAGACGCGAAGGATCCGCCACCGCTTCGCCACCGCTGTGCTCGGCTACCTTCACGCCCAGATCGTCAACCTGTGGAAAACCGTAAAACAGACCCTCGGGCAGCTCGTAGAAAAAAACCGGGCAGCCGTCCTCTTCCCGGTAGCGGGGATCCCGGTTGCCGTACCAGTGCAGATGCTTGCGCTGCACCGTCAGCTCGACGTCTGCTTGTTTCAACAGGTTGGCCAGCAGCCCGGCCGCCCACGCGCCCGCGGTGACGACGAGGCCGCGGGCTTCGAAACGCTGGCCGGCGGTCTCCACCGTCACGCCCTGCTTTGTTGCCTGCCAGCCGGTTACCGCTTCGGACGCGATCAGCTCGGCGCCCTGCCGCTGCGCCTGCTCAACGTGGGCGAGGACGCAGTCTTCCACCCGCAGAAATCCCGCCTGCTTCTCAAACACGGCGGCCATTCCGTCCGGCATCTGGAACCCGGGGAAGCGCCGCTGCACGTCCAGAGCGGTCAGCTCCTCCACCGCCAGATCGTGCTCCCGGGCGCTGCGCAGCACACCGGGAACGACCTCGCCGTCTGGCGGACCAATCTCCAGCACGCCGGATTGATGGTAGAGGGGCTGTGACTGCCGCTGCTCCAGCTCGAACCAGAGGTCATAGGAGCGCTGGAGCAGCGGCACGTAATCGGGATGTTCGAAATAGGCCTGCCGGATGACCCGGGTCTGACCGTGGGAGCTACCCCGATCGTGGCCGGGCGCGAACTGGTCGATGCCCAATACCCGGGCACCGCGGCTTGCCAGATGATAGAGCGCGGCGCTGCCCACGCCGCCGCAGCCGAGGACGATGACGTCGTACACCCTGCCCGACTCCGCCGGTCAGTCCGACCGCGAAGCTAACTTACAGACTCTGCGGCAGCAGTCAGCTCGGTGGAGATCTGCGCAATGGTCTCCGGCACCGCATAGTGGTGCGGGTCGTACCAGGGGCTGTAGGTCTTCACGAACATCGGCGCGACGGCGCACACTGCCAGCGCGCGGTGCACCGCGGTTACCCTGTAGCTGTCGTCAAACCGTGCCGTATCTACCGGCGACATGATCTTCATGCAGTCGAGGATGAAGCGCCAGATGTGGGTCTGCGCGATCCAGCACATCTTCGCCCGGAACGGATAATCACCGTACAGGTGCTGGTAGATGTCAAAAGCCACGTTGCGGTGCTCGATCTCTTCGGTCATATGCCACTTGAACAGCTGTCCGAACTGCCGGTCGGTGCGCGGATGATCGAACACTCCCGAATTCAGCGACTTCAGAGCCGACTGGGTGGTATAGGCCTCGAAGCCTTCAACGAAGCCAACGCACCACTTGTCGCCGCGAGTTGCCAGATAGCCGTCGAAATCCGCCTTCAGCCTGTCGAACCGTTCCCGCAGACCAGGGTAACCGCGCTGCAGGATCGCCTCGTTGAAACGCTCGTGCTGCATGTAATGCTGCGCCTCCTGACGGCAGAACCGGTCTACGTTCTCCCGCAGAGTCTCGTCCGTGACCTGATCGAGCACACGTCGCAGAGACTTGACCAGGAAGGGCTCGAGATAGGCAACGTAGAGGCTGATGCCGGTAACTGCATAGGACAGCACGATGTTGTTCACCAGCCACTTGGGGTCGAAATCTTCAGCGGCGGGTATTTCGAACGCCATTTTTCGAACCGGGATCGGATGCATGACCTTTCCTCAGGCAATCGCTGTTCCCGGAGCCTATCCCATAAGCAGCCGGCCGTCTCCTGGCACCCGTTCTAGGGGACGCCGACCATCTCCGTTTGCGCCCGAAGCACCAGCGTTCCCTCCGGGTCAACCCAGCGCTCCATGCCGTCGGCTTCGATGGTGTCACGGAACTGATCTGCGCTTGCCCGGTCCGGGAAGTACAGTTCGGCCATGCCAGCGTAGGGCTCGAGCTCTGGTTCCAGGCTCTGGCTGACCACGTAGCGGAAGCCGCCGGTCCGGGCCAGGACGGACTGCACGTTGGGTACGTGCACATCCAGCCAGTGGTCGAAGAACGCGGCGTAGTCGCTGCCTGCTTTAGCCCGCAGCAGGAAAGTCACCTTGCAGAAGCCGGTTCGCGTCGTTGGAAACGGCGCGTTGAGCGTCAGCGGCTTCACCGGCAGGCAATCGGAACCGTCCATGATGACGTATTCCGTCGTTGCCCAGGGCACATAAGGTTCGGCTTTCTCCTGAAAGCTGTCCGTAGGCTCGGCACCGTGGGGCGTCTCCGGTCGCGGCTGCGGCTCGTCCCACCAGAGCTGCGCAACGCCGTCCCAGGGCCGCTCTCCCGCAGAGGTGGTATCGAAGAGCGTGGCGATGTAGCGCCAGAAAATCGGTTTTCCAGCCGTTTTGAAATCGTGATGCCAGGCAATGACGCCGGGCATATGGTTGGCAAACCAGTGCGCCACCAGCTCCTCTCGCGAAGTGGCGGGCCTGCGCTTGATCAGATAGTTCATCTTGGCGCCGCGCGTCGCGATCGGGCGCCCTGCAGCTGCTGCTGGCATAGATTTTCTCCCCGCTGTCCCTTCTTCCACGCTCTGTCGGTCCGACGTTGCGTCAGCCCGAATTTCATGGTCCTGGACGGACCCTCCTGTCGAAGCCTATAACACCCGCGCGGCGCATGGAAACCCGGTGCAGTGTCAGCCTGTCAGGACAGCCTGTCAGGACAGCCCGTCGAGACAGCCCTAGTTATCCGCCGGCGCTGCCCGGACAAATCGTCTCGAGGCCCAGCGAGATCCGCTGCCCGAAGTGCCGGAATCCAGCGAAGGCGGCGATGCCGGAAACCTCCCGCAGCGTTCGACCCGGATCTGCGGATTGTGTAGGCTCGGCGGCAACCATGAGCACCTGGTTGACACTGATTGCTGCCGTTGCGGGCTGTCCCGGCCTCACCGCAACGCTTATAGCTGCCCATCGCGGCGGCCTGGATGCGCCCTTTCCCGAAAATACCCTGCCCGCCTTCCACCACGCCCGGCAGAATGGCGCACAGCTCGTGGAACTGGATCTCCGCGCGACCGCCGACGGCCAGATCGTCGTCCTCCACGACCGCAGCGTAAATCGAACCACGAACGGGCGGGGCCTGATTCACGAGATGACCCTGGCGGACGTTCAAGCCCTCGACGCCGGCGACAACCATACAATTCCCACCCTGCAGGAAGTCCTCGCCTGGGCAATGCCGCTGGACGTCGGCCTGCTGCTGGACGTCAAACGAGCGCCGAATCTGCCGCACGACAGGATCGTGAACGCGGTGGTCGAAGCCGGTCTGGAGCCCCGAGTGCTGTTCGGCGTCCGCTCCCTGATAGACCTCGAACAGCTCTCCCGTCACGCCGTGGGCTTGAGATTTCTCGGCCTGATTCCCAGCCAGCAGGACGTTGATGCTTTTGTCGCGGCCGGTGTCGAGGGCATTCGCCTGTGGCCAAAGTGGCTGCGCTCCGAGCCGGAACTGGTGCCCGGGCTGCAAGCCGAAGGGGTGTCCGTCTGGTTAACCACAGGCGATGCTAGCGCCGACGCAGTAAGGACCTATGCGGCCATGGGCGTGGAGGGGCTGATCACGGATAGGCCCGCCGTCGCCGCATCGGCCCTGGGCTGTGAACCCGCAACAGCAGAGGACAAGACGCCATGACAGAACCCGCCATCATCGAGGTGGCCATGAACGGCGAGCTGCCCAGGCGCACCAATCCTCAGGTGCCGCGCACCCCTGAGGAAGTCGCTAAGGAAGCGCTGCGGTGCATCGCCGCCGGCGCGTCCATACTCCACAACCACACCGGTGACCCGGTGATCGGCGGTTCTGGCAGCCACGACCCGGAGCCGTACCGGGCCGCCTGGTCCCAAGTTCTGGACCGGCAGCCCGAGGCTCTGTTCTACCCCACGATGCCCGGCGGGGCGCCAGGCCAGAGCATCGAGCAGCGCTACGCGCACATCGAGCAGCTGGCGCAGTGGGGTCTGCTGGGGCTGGGGCTGGTTGATCCCGGCACCACCGATCTCGGCCGCTTTCACCCGGACGGGCGACCCCGCGCGGGGGAAACCGTCTATCAGAACACCTGGGCAGACGGGGTCTACATGGTGGAGACCTGCCGCCGGCTCGGCGTGGGCATGTCGGTATCCATTTTCGAACCGGGATTTCTGCGCTTCATGCTCGGGTATGCGGAGGCGGAAGCTCTGCCGCCCGGCGCGTTCATCAAATTTTACTTCGGCGGGTCCCGGGCCGGCTTTGGTCTGCCACCTACCGAAAAAGCGCTGGACGCCTACCTGGACATGCTGGAAGGCACCAACCTGCCGTGGCTGGTGTCGGTGCAGGGCGGCGACGTGGCAGCCAGCGGCATGGCACGCCTGGCCCTGGAACGCGGCGGTCATCTGCAGGTCGGGCTCGAGCCTTCGGGAGATCGGACGCGCAGCAACAGTCAGCTGGTTGAAGAGGCAGTCGGCATCGCCCGGGCCTGCGGCCGTGAACCCGCCAGCTTCGCCGAGGCGCGCACCCTCATCGGGGCGCCCCGACCCAGCGGGATCTAGTCCAGCGGAACTTTGGCCGGCGCAACCGCGACGCCGGCAACGCCGACCCGCTCGCGATACACGGACCCGGCGTTTTTACGCCCCGTGCCGTCAGAACCCGAAACCACGTACAGGTCTTTCAGATCGTCGCCACCGAAGCACACCGAGGTGCACATCGGATCCGGAATCTCAAGGAAATCCCGGCGGGAGCCGTCGGCGGCATAAACGCCAACGCCGTGGCCGCCACCGGCCAGGGCCACCCACACCGAGCCGTCCTCAGCAACGCTGAGCCCGTCGGGGACGCCCTCGCTGGTCTGGATGAAGACTTCTTTGGGCCCAAGGTCGCCGTTTTCCGCAACGGCGTAACAGAACACCGTTCGCACCCCCGAATCTGAGTGGTAGAGCGTGCCACCGTCGGGGGAAAAGCCGAGGCCATTGGTCAGGCGGATATCCGGCGCCACCCGACGATGGCGGCCATCCAGATCGATCAGCCAAAGGTCGCCGGCCGCCGGTTCGCGACCGTCCTCGAATACCGGGCTGCTGCCCAGAGATCCGGCGTAAATGCGCCCCGCGGCATCCGTTGTCAGGTCGTTGAAGCCGACGATCCCTGCGTCCGGGTCGCTGTCCATCAGCGTGACCGTAGCGCCGCCGTCAAAAGGCTTGCAGCTGACGTTCCGGCCGCTTACCACCAGGCCGTTCGCCTCGTGCAGCGCCATGCCGCCGATGCCCCGTCGATGCTCGAAAACGGTGGTGACCGCGCCAGAGGGGTCGATGCAGAACACGCCCCCATTCAGCACGTCACTGAACAGCAGCCCCCGCCCTTCTACCCAGAGAGGGCCTTCGATGAGTCCATATCCAGTTGCCAGCGCTTCCATGGTCGTCTCCTTGAATCCTGATGCCCCCGCATGCCTGGCACGCTCTTTTCGAGCGTGCTTACCGAGCCAGTGGATCCGGGCGCAGCTGTACCTGGCCGACGTACGATTGGGGAATCTCCGAGTGGAAAATCGGGTCCAGGCCGTTGGTAAACCACAGACCCCGACCTTTCCAGCCCCCCGTCGCGTCGTCGATCCGGCCATCAAGCCCGCGCGTATAGGTATTGAGCGGATAGGGAATCCGGATTGTCGTGAACGCCTCCGTTTTCTGATCGAAAGCCAGCAGCGAATCGGAGCCCGTGCCATTCATCACCACCACGTCCTCACCCATACCCAGCGTGTTGAACTGATCCACGAACAGGTAGTAGTGAAAATCGGCACTCTGTTCGCTGCGCGGATCGGGCCCGGTGCGCATGCGAGGTCCCGGGCTGCGATAAAGGGTCCAGCCTTCGGGACACTGCTCGCCGGTCCCCCAGCGGCGACTACAGCGGGTGCGGTCGAACCTGGCGAGATGACCGCTGCCGCCCAGGGCAGCCCAGATTACACCCTTGCTGTCGACGTCGACGCCCCGTGGGCCCGCGCCCGGCGCCGGCGGCGTGTAGGCTTCGTGGGTATCCGTTGCCGGGTCATAGCGCACCAGGCGGCCGCGGAAATCCATAGCACCACCCGGGTCGCCTCCCGGCTGGGCTGTCCAGACGCTGCCATCGACAGGATTGGGTATCACCCCGTAATTGAAACCAGCGAGGGGCAGATCTTTCTCACCATCACCATCGCCATCCACCGCCACTTCGGACCACCCCTGGGCGTCCTCCAGGGTCTCCGGCCGCGCTGGGTCGTATTTCGCCGGATCGAACCAGCCGATAACGTAAGAATCACCGCTGGTCCACAGCACGCCGCTGTCGTCGAACTGAAGGTGATGGGTGCCGTAGCAGGTATCGATCAACTCAACCTGCCCGGTACCGGGGTCGTACCACCCCAGCTGCCGGTGATGGTAGTTGCCGCCGATCCCGGGCGCCTCGCGGCAGAAGGCCGGCACGTCCTCGCCCCACTCCCGACGCACCTGGGTAGTGATCCACACCTTGCCCTGATCATCCATCATGGGGTTGTGGGGATTCGCCGGATTCATGTATTTCCCAGCAAACCCGGTGGCGGTGCCAGCCACCGGACAGCCTAGCGAACCGAATCCGACGGCAACGGCCTTGTCGCCACCTAGGGGTTTGTAGGTCTGCTCGCACCAGGGCGTGTCGAAGCCGGCCAGCGTCGGCACATCCTGCTCGGACGCCGTATGGTTCACGGGATCGAGCATCAGCAGCCGGTCGTTGGCCAGATCGACGCCGTAGATGGGGCCAGAGGCAAACCGGGTCGGGTCGCGCTTGTCCGTGGCGATCTCGTCGTGAGCGTAGGTGAAGCCATCTCCCCACGCCCATTGGGTAATGACCAGGTTGCGCTCAACGCCTCGGGGGCGCGGCGGGGCTTCGGGGGTCTCGCCGGCCGTGATCCGCGACGACCAGTCCTCCAACGCGTCCAGCAGGCGGCTACGATCCAGACCTTCCGCCGTGGCGTGCATGTAGCTGGCCTTCATCATTCCGGCATCGAAAAGCTCGCGAGTTCTGGTTCGGGTCATCACCGACCCGACCTGGTGACACAGCTGACATCCGAGCTTGAAATGGCTGGCCCAGGCAGCGCTCTGGTCAGGCGGATTCAGCAGCGACAGCCAATAGCTGGCAGGGTAAATGGCGGCCGCCTGCTGCGGGCTTGCCGCCGGCTCGACCCGCAGGGTCAGGGTCATTCCCGGCGTCGCGGCTACCCTGGGCGCATCCGCCAGACCGTAGCCCCGAACCCAGACACGGTATGTGGCTGCCGGCAGTTGGGGAATGACGAAACGCCCTGCCTCGTCGGTGACAACGATCTTGCGGAAGGCGGTGGGCAGTTCCCCGGTTTCAGCGATCACCCAGACGCCGGCTTCTGCGCTGTTCGAGCCTGAAATGACGCGTCCTTCTATGAAGTCTGCTCCGGGGAAATCTGCTGCCGTCGGCAGCGTCGAGCCCTCCGATGACGATGGAGGCGACTCTTCAGAAGGCGAGCAGCCGCCCGCAAGGCTGACCGCAACGCTGACGGCGACCAGCACTGTCTGCCAGCTGACCTTCATGACTCTCCCCCCGATCTTATCGACCCAACACCCGGTTGGGAGACTACGACATCCTCGCAGCGAGTCCAAGCCGCCGCAGCCAGGGCTGGCCAACGAAACCGAGACATGTTTAAGTTTGCCGCCTGACAACAATTAGGGAGGACAGCAGATGATCAGCAGCGGACCCGTAGAAGACAGACTCGCCATTCGCGAGCTAATAGATTCCTACAACGACGCAGTCATGCGCTTCGATGGCGACGCCTGGGCGGCAAACTGGCGGGACGACGCAACCTGGTGCCTGCCCGGCGCCGGTGACATCACCGGCAAAGAGAACTTTTTCCCGGCGTGGCAGCAGGCCATGAGTGGGTTCTCGTTCGTCGGCTTCTTCGCCTCGGCCGGACCTATCGTTGTGGAAGGAGACAAGGCCAAAGGCACCTGGTACCAGCAGGAATTTCTGCATCAGAAGGACGGCGTAAAGCGCAACGTCACCGGCAAGTACTCGGATGACTACGTCAAGGTCGATGGCCGCTGGTACTTTCAGAAGCGCGTCTACGAGATCATGCACGCAGAGGAAATTCCCGCGTGACGAACCGCGGGTGGGGTGTCAGCAACACCTCGCCCGCGCCCACCACGTGATTGATACCACCCAGATCGTAGATCCGCTGTGCGCTCATGGGACAGCCGTCCAGCACCATCTCTGCCGTCACCGTTCGGCCGATGAGCCGCACCAGACGGCTGGTGCCGCCAATACCGGTGCCGACACCGAGCACCACCTCGGGCTGCGAGAAGTAAACCTGCGGCTCGGCTACCCGGAGATCGCACGCCCAGCCCAGCCCAGCTCGCAGCCGCCGCCCGAGGTATCTCCGGATATCGCCGCGATGCTAACCACATCCTGCTGATGCAGTTCATCCATGACCCGGAACCAGGCGCTACCCTCCCCCGTGGGC
>JAHEEG010000089.1 GCA_024640825.1 Gammaproteobacteria bacterium | reverse complement strand
TGGCTTCCGACAAGTTATCGATGTCTTTGGAGTTGATGGTGTGGGTAGCGCCAAACTTGGTGGCAAGTTCAAGCTTGGAAGGCACGATATCGATGGCGATGATCTTTCCAGCACCGGCAAGCCGGCAACCCTGAATGATGTTCAGCCCGATGCCGCCGCACCCGATGACCGCCACCTCGGCGCCGCCAGGTACCTGCGCGGTGTAGAGCGCCGCCCCCACGCCAGTCATCACGCCGCAGCCGATCAGCGACGCCTCGGCCATGGGCATCTCGTCGGGGATCTTCACGACGCCGTTCTCGGAGGTCACCATCATCTCGGCGAACGAACCCACGCTGGCGAACTGCAGAATAGGCTTGCCTTTCCACTGCAGGCGCGTCGCCGAAGCGGCGTTAATCGCCGGGTCACTACACAGGTTGGGCCGCCCGCCCAGACAGTAATAGCACTTCCCGCAGAACGGCCGAAAACTCATGATCACCCGATCGCCGGGGTTGACGTAGGTCACGCCATCGCCCACAGCCTCGACAATACCAGCGGCCTCGTGCCCCAGCACGCAGGCTGAGGGCAACTGCCACAGACCGTCAACGAAATGCAGATCCGAGTGGCACACGCCGCTGCATACGGTGCGTACCAGCACCTCGCCGGCGCGCGGATCGACGATATCCACGTCCTCGATGGTCAGCGGTTTGTTCGCTTCCTGAAATACGGCGGCTTTCATCCCCGTGCTCCTTGATCTCTGAACCCCTTGGATTTATACCACGCGAACGGCCTCGGACTGAACCAGAGAAAGTGCGGCCTACCCGCTGCACTAGCGCCGGGAAAAACCCTCTCAGTTCGGCAGCGGAGTGAGTTTCAGCAATCGTCCACCATCCCCATCCTCGAGCAGCCAGATGCCACCAGTAGGGCCCTGCTCCACCTCACGAATGCGCGCGTCCATATCGAAGCGCTCCGTCTCTCGCGCATCTCCCGCATCCGGGCCAAATGTCACGCGCACCAGAGATTTCGAGGATAACCCGCCGAGAAAGGCGTCTCCTTTCCAGCCGGCGAACAGATCGCCGGAGTAGATCATCAGACCCGCGGGAGAGATCGCCGGCACCCAGAATACCGCCGGCGCGGAAAACTCCGGACGGGTGGCATGATCGGGGATGGGCTCGCCGCTGTAGTGATCGCCTTCCGAAACTTCCGGGTAGCCATAGTTGTTACCCCGGACGACGAGATTCAGTTCGTCCCCATGCCTTGGACCCATCTCCTGGTTCCACAGCCGTCCCTGGGCGTCGAATGCCAGCCCGAGCGGGTTGCGATGACCCAGGGTCCAGACTTCCGCCGCCGTGCCGCCCCCCTCAGATGAGGGATCAAAAAACGGGTTGTCCTCGGGCACAGAACCGTCGTCGCGCAGGCGAACGATCTTGCCGAGATTCTGGTCCATGTTCTGGGCCGGCTGGAACTTCTGCCGCTCGCCGGAGGCAATGAAGAGATAGCCATCGGGAGAAAAAGCCAGCCGATGCCCGTAGTGACCGCGTCCCGTGACCTTGGGGTGCTGACGCCAGATGATCCGGAGATCGCGCAGATCACCGCCGCCTGACTGATTGAGAACAAGCCTTGCCCGCGCCACAGCTGCGCCACGAGTATCCCCATCGCCTGACTCAGAAAAACTCAGATATATCAATTTATTAGAGGGGTATTCTGGATGCAGTATCACATCCCCTAGCCCCCCCTGCCCGCCGTAGTCGACCTCTGGGACCCCGGTCACCGGCGCTGACTTCTCCCCGGCCTGATTCACCACCAGCAGGCGACCGGGTTTTTCGGTGACCAGCAGCCGCCCATCCGGCAGAAACGTCATGGCCCAGGGCTCGTCAAAGCTGGCGACGGGTGAAGCCAGAAACGGGATGGAACTCTCGGTGTAGCGGACGGACTCGGCGCTGGCGGAGAAAGTGCTGTTACTGCAGCCACCGACCCCGCTCGAACCTGAGTAGATGCCGACAAAGGCGATTAAAGTCAACAGGCTCCGTTTCTTGTTTCGCGCGCCACTGGCGGTGCAGCCGGTAGCCACTAGCGGCGCAGCCGCGCAATGAGACTCGAAGTATCCCAGCGCCCGCCACCCAGACTCTGAACGTCGCCATAGAACTGATCCACCAGGGCGGTGAGTGGCAGCCGCGCATCGAGGCGCCGCCCGGTGCTGAGGGCGATCTGCAGATCTTTTCGCATCCAGTCCACGGCAAAGCCGAATTCGAACTCCCGCCGCGCCATGGTGGCGGACCGGTTTTCCATCTGCCAGGACTGGGCGGCGCCCTTGGAGATGACGTCCACCACCGCGGCAACGTCGAGGCCGGCCTGTTCCGCAAAGTGCAGGCCCTCCGAGAGCCCCTGCAGCACGCCAGCGATGCAGATCTGGTTGACCATCTTGGTCAGCTGGCCCGCGCCCGCTGACCCCATGAGTCGGATGGCTCGGGCATAGCTCTGCATGACGGGCTCGACCCGCTCAAAGGTCGTGGGGTCGCCACCCACCATGATGGTCAGCGTCCCATTCTCTGCACCGGCCTGCCCGCCGGAAACCGGCGCATCTAGGAAACCGCATCCCTGGTCGGCAGCCGCCCGCTCGAGATCCCGAGCCAGCTCCGCGGATGCGGTCGTGTGATCCACCAGAACCGCGCCCCGAGCCAGGCCCGCGAGCACACCGTCATCGCCAAACACGACAGATCGAACATCGTCGTCATTGCCCACACAGAGGAAGACGATTTCCGCGCCGCTGGCGGCTTCCCGCGGCGTCCCGAAGCTGGCGCCAAGGTGGGCCTCGCACCAGCCGGCCGCCTTATCGGCGGTCCGGTTGTAAACCGATACCGGGTAGGCGGCGGCAAGATGCCCGGCCATGGGATAACCCATGACGCCAAGCCCGATGAACGCAACCCGACAGGCCGAGCTCATGTCTCTCTCCTATTCACAACACAATAAACTTCACACGAGTCATCTTTCATTCACCGAGCTGAGGAACCACCGTCCACCGTCACCACCGTGCCTGTGGTGTTGGCAGACCGCGGCGATGCCAGAAAGGCCACGAGATCGCCAATGTGCTCCGGCAGCCCGGGGGGATAGACGGAATCCAGCAGCTCCCGCCAGCGTTCCGGATCACCCAGCTTGCGCTCGGCTCGCCGACGGGTCATCACCGCCAGGCGTTCGGTTTCGATCAGGCCCGGATTGATCGCCACCACCCGGATGCCATCCCGGCGGCTGACGCCGCCCAGCGCCCGAGTCATGGCCATCAGCGACGCATTGCCCGCGCTGCCGGCAATGTACCCCGGCGTCGGGCGCTCTCCCGCAGCGCCAATAACGTTGATGATTACCCCACCGCCGGCCTCCCGCATCAGCGGATAGATGCGCCGCGTCAGGTTTACATAGCCGAAGACCTTCAGGTCCCAGGCGGCGCGCCAGGTCTCCTCATCTACCTGTTCAATATCCCCCGGCGGAATGGCACCCGCATTGTTGACGAGCACATCCACAGCGCCCACGTCAGCCGTCAGCTGATCCACAACTTCGGAGTGAGACAGATCGCAGGCGTGCACTGCGATCGGCACCCCGTAGCGAGCGCTGAGCGATTCCTGCGTCGCTTCCAGATCTGCCCGGGTTCTCGCCACCAGCACCAGCGAGCAACCTTCCGCAGCCAGGCTCTCTGCCGCCGCTCTGCCGATACCCTTGGACGCGCCGGTAACCAGCGCCCGCTTTCCTTCAAGCTGCAGATGCATGTTGCCCCTAACCTCTCTTCCTAGCTCATTTGGGCGTATGTGCCTGAAGAAAATCCATAACCCGCGCCCGCGCCGCCTCCTGATGCTCGGGTTCCTTCCAGAGTTCGATGAGCTCCGCGTTCGGCGCCAGCGCCGCGACCTCCAGCGAGCTTTCACGCGGGTGATAGAGATCGTCGCCACACAGCACCAGCAGGGGCTGTGTGCAGCGGCCGACAAACTCCCGGCTGACGTTGAACAGAAACTCGCCGCCGAACATGGCGTTCCTGAAACCCTCCCAGGCAACCGCCGGAACGTCAGGATGCAGAGACTTGAGCTCGTCCGCCCAGCTGTCGAACATGTCCATGAAGGCCTGGCGATTGGTCGTCAGACCGATGGTCTGGAAAAGCACCGCTGCGGTCACGCGCTCGGGTGCAGCCTGGATCAGACCCATGCAGTACGGACCGCCAATGCACATGCCAGCTATGTGGAAGCGTTCGATACCGAGATGATCCATCAGCGCCAGCTGGTCCGCCGTGTACACATACCAGCTGTCGTCTGCCCGCACCGGCGCGGTGGAGCGTCCGGCGTTCCGCTGATCCATGGCAATGACGCGAAAGCTGCCCTTGAGCTGGTCTATGGGATTCCACGGGGCGTTGTCCCAGAAGGGGATGGCAGAGCGCATGCCGCCCGGCGCGATGAGCAGAACGGGGAAGCCCACGCCATGCTCCTCATAGTAGATGTTGACATCCCCGCTGCTGAACTCCGGCATGAAAGCCTCCTGTAAACCAAGTTTGTTGCGCCAACCTCAAGCGCAAAAACAAACGTTAGAAGATGCACGCAATGAAATCCAGCCATCCGACTGGCGATGGCCACGGAGATTCAGGCGCCAACCGAAACCCGAACGCCTAAGGAGCGGAAACCGGGTCTCCAGACTCAGGCAGGTGCAGGCGGGACAGAATTCGTGACAGCGCCCGGGAATCCTGCACCATCTCCCGGGCCTGCAGGCGCCCCTCGGCATCAATCACGACGAGAAACGGCAGCAGCCGAACCTGCATCTGCAAGGCAAGTGCCTGGCTGATCAGATAGCGGCGCGGATTGATATCGCAGCTCTCGGCATAAACGCGGCATTCGTCGATCCGCGCGCCATCGCTGACCAAATACCCTGATAGGGGTTTAGTCCCCATCTGCGACTCGGTAAGCGCTCTAAACGCCGGCAGCACGGAACTGCAGACGGGGCAGTCGGGGGCCACGAAAAGCAGGGCCAGGCCATGGCCCACCCGCGACAGATCTACCTCGCGGCCAAAAAGATCCGGCGCCTGCAGTGGGGGCACCATCTCGCCGAGCTTGAGGCCCGGCGCCTGCCTGAGCACACCAAGGGGTGCCGTCCGCTCGTGGAGCACGCCAATCTGCCGGGCCAGAGACAGCACAAGGAAACCTAGCCCGCCTAACAGAATCAGCAGCAGAACATTGCTCGCCAGCAACCAGAGCGTCATAGCACCCCTGCGCGGATGGAGGGACCGCCCAGTCTATAAGCGGGGGCGCCACGCCACCACCCCGCCGCCGATGCTGATCTGCCGCGGGAGCATGGGGCAGATTGAATGCGGCATCGGGACATTTACGCCGGCGTGCGCGGGAACCGGCTGCAGGCACAGAGCGTTTGTTCCCTGCTGAACGTCAACCGGGAGATCTACAACTCCCACACCAGTCTGCAGCTGGCCACCCGGACGCTGGCCGAAGAGGCGCTCGAGGTGCTTGAACTTCTACCGGTAACCGGCGCTCGCGCAATCAGACCTCGCTGAACAGACCGACATAGCGATCCCGAAGCGCCTTCTTCTGCACCTTGCCCATGGCATTGCGCGGCAGATCGGGCACATTAACCACAACCTTGGGATGTTTGAATCGAGCCAGGCGGCCTTCCAGCACGGCGCGCACAGCGGGCTCCTCCACCGGCGCGTCGACCGGCACCACCACCGCCACCACACCTTCGCCGAAATCCCGATGAGGCACGCCGATCACCGCGCTTTCCAGGACTTCCGGCATCTCGTCGATGAGCCGCTCTACCTCCTTGGGGTAGATGTTGTAGCCACCGGAAATGACCAGGTCTTTGGATCGCCCGACGATGCTCACCCGACCGTCTTCGTCCATCTTGCCCAGATCGCCCGTGACGAAAAAGCCGTCGTTACGAAACTCTTCCGCCGTTTTCTCCGGCATGCGCCAGTAACCGGCGAAGACGTTAGGACCCCGGACTTCGATGACGCCCACCTCGCCCCGGGAGAGCGCCCGGCCCTCAGCATCGACGATGCGCAACTGCACGCCTGGCAGCGGATAGCCAACCGTACCGGGCACCCGCTCACCGACCAGCGGGTTGGACGTATTCATCATGGTTTCGCTCATGCCGTAGCGCTCGAGAATGCGATGCCCGGTGCGGGCCTCCCAGGCCGCGAACGTCTGCTCGGTGAGGGGCGCCGAGCCGGAGATGAACAGGCGTATGCCGGCGCACCTCTGCTGCGTGAAATCGTCCCGCTCCAGCAGCCGGGTGTAAAACGTCGGCACCCCCATCATCACGGTGGCCCGCGGGAGGGCCTCCATGACCGCAGACACCTCGAACTGGGGGAGAAAGAGCATAGGGGTCCCGGAAAGCAGCGCGCAATGCAGCGCCACGAACAGCCCGTGGACGTGAAAGACCGGCAGCGCGTGCAGCAGCACGTCGTCATCCTGCCAGCCCCAGTAGTCCAGCAGCACTCGTGCGTTGCTGGTCAGGTTGTCGTGGGTCAGCATGGCACCCTTAGAGCGGCCCGTGGTGCCGGAGGTGTAGACGATGGCGGCAAGATCACCGGCGGCACGCTCAGCGATCGTCTCTACCGGCATTGCCTGGGCCGCTTTCTGCAGCAGGGTTCCGCCGCCATCCGCTCCGAGACTAAGCAGGGTAGCTGCGCCGGCGACGGGCGCTCGGTCTGCCACGTCCTGCTCACGACAGACGAACACGCGGGGCTCCGAATCAGCGCAGAAGTAGGCCACTTCCTCGCGGGTGTAGGCCGTGTTGATGGGCACATAGGCGGACCCAAGGCGCAGCGTGGCCAGATAGAGCGCCACCGCATGCGCCGATTTGTCCACCTGGGCCAGCACCCGGTCGCCAGGCCTGATACCGGCTTCGGCCAGCACGCCGGCGATCCGCTGGCTGGCGTCGGTGAGCATGGCATAGGACCAATCCTCTGCACCGGGTTGAATTAAACAGGGCCGATCGGCGTGCGCGTCGGCAACCGCCGCAAGGGCGCTGAGGAAGTTGGGATTGGCAAGCGGGTTCATCACCGGTATCCGGTCCTGCACCTGGTCTCAAGGCGGACCGGGTAGTTTACACGGGAGCCCCGCACGAATCCGCAGGCCAGTCAGCACCGCCGTCCAAGACTATTGGGCTTGCTGAGCCTCCGGCGATACCGGGACAGGTCGATTCAAATCCGAAAGGTACTGCCGATAAGCTTCGGTTTCCGGAGAGAGCTCCGCCGCGCGCTCCGCATCGGCACGGGCCGCCTGACCATCTCCCAGACGCTGAAACAGCAGCGCGCGATTGTAATAGGCAGCGGCCAGGCTTTCGTCAGCGATGGATATAGCCTGCTCAAGGTCGGCCATGGCATCGTTCATGCGTTTCGCGCGGACATAGGTATTCGACCGATTGACGTACAGGCTGCCAAGCTCCGGGGCTATGGAAATGGCCTTTTCATGATCTTTCAAAGCGTCCTTGAGCTCGCCGCCCCGGGACAGCAGAAGCCCCCTGTTGGAATAGGTCGCGGCCAGATCCTCCGTGCCAAGGGCCTGATACTCAATCGCTTGGCTGCACGCCTCGACACCGAGATCGACATCGCCACGCACGGCCGCGCGATAGCAATTAAAAGCAAACGATTCGTTGAGCAGCACGGTCTCTGCCGCCCTGACCGGGGACGAGAGCGGCAAAAAGGCAGGCAGCGCGATGACCGCTGCCAGCATGAAAAAATTTGCGATCCTGTCCTTGCCAGTCATTGCACTTCCCGCTCTTTAAAGCTTTCCATATAGGGGATGAGTATGAAGTTCAAAATGCCCCGACCGTACTCTCCGTACCATACCACCGGGTCTTGCGCGGTAACGGGCATGTCCTCGTCTCTGGGAACCATACGAGCCTCACGGAGGATGCTGAGACCGAGATCGAGACGGTCTTCCTCCAGCAGAAACGCGCTCGCTTTCGCCCAGCACGCCATCTCCGAGGCCACCACCCGGCTGTTCGCAGCGCAGCTCAGGGCGCCCAGGGTTTGATCCACCAGCTCCAACAAACTCTGATGCTGGAAGCGTTTCGACAGGTAAAGGCGGCCACGCCTGCGGGGTGAGGCATCGTCCCCCAGGGCGGCCAGCTTCGCCTGTTCGCTGCGCAGCTTTTCCAACTGGGATGGCTCCATAGCGGGGATGACCGCAGACAGAATCTGTACCCGGCTCAGCAGATCACCCGCCAGTTGCGCTCGTGAGACTCTCTCCTGCCAGTCAAAACCGGTGGGATGGACGAGATCCCAGGCGGAGGCGCTTGCCTGAGCCTGAGCTTCCGGCCCGGCCAGTGTCGACAGTGCCCAGATAAATATCGCGATGAGATACTTCATATACCCGCTACATACCCGATCCAGCCTTCTCTACCTGGCTGCTTAGCGGACCAGGTCCGCGTTGACACCAGGGTGGCTGTGGTTAACCCTAGCTACGCAGAGAAAAAGTCGGTTGCTTACCCGACACTTCATCCGACAGCGCGCTACGCGACATCAATCGTCGGTAGATTTATCTTATGACAATGGGGAAGGATTAGCGTTCACCCTGTCATCATCATCTTTTAGCCGATCTGAGGGGGAGCCTTTTTGCGGTTACTGTCATTTCAAGCGGACAATGCCGAGCAGTTCGGTGCCATCATCGATGGACGGGTCGTCAGCCTGTCCGATCGCATGCCGGAATACGCGACGCTGGATCACGTTCTCGCAGCCGGTGCGCTGGTGCGCGCGCAGGACATAGCCGCCAGTTCCTCAGCCGACTACGGATTGAAAGACATTCGTTATCGCCCGCCGGTAACCAACCCGGGGAAAATCATCTGCATCGGCGACAACTACGTCCGATCCCATAGCGCTGACGCCGAGCATCTGGATAATCGCGGGCCGGACGAGCACCCGAGCGTCCACCTGCGCACCCGGGAATCGCTGGTCGGGCATCTGGAGCCTATCCTGAAGCCGCCCGAGGCCCACGAACTCGACTACGCTGGCGAGATCGCCCTGATCATCGGCAGGGAGGGTCGACGCATCCCTCGAACCGATGCCCTGGCACACATTGCCGGTATAACGCTGATGAACAGCGGCTGCGTACGCGACTGGATGGGGCCGGCTAAGCGCCACATTACCCAGGGCACGAATTTCGAGCGCTCCGGTGCCCTGGGGCCCTGGCTGGTGACAGCCGATGAGTGCTCGCCCGGGGCATCGCTTCATCTGGTCACTCGGGTGAACGGCGAGATACGTCAGGATGACGAAACTTCTTGCCTGCTCTTCCCGTTCGACTACCTGATCAGCTATCTCTCCACCTTCCTGCGCCTGCGACCCGGTGATGTGATTTCGACTGGCACCCCGGCAGGTACAGGCGCCCAGCTCGATACGGCGAAATTTCTGACTGCAGAGGACCGGATCGAAATAGAAGTACCGGAGGTCGGGATTCTGGAAAACCGGGTACAGGACGAAGTACTGGAAACCGAATGAAGACTTTCTGGCTCAGCCGTTTCCCTGAAGCGCGCTTCCACGGCAGAGCGCTTGTTTGGAAGGGCCTTTTCCTGCAAAGACCTGTTCCTGCAAAGTCCTTTTTCTAGTAAGGCCTTTTCCTGGAAAGGCCCTTACTTGCAGCGAAAGTTCATGCTTCTTGACACTTCCGATCCCCCCGCCGACCAGTCGCGAGATCCCACATTCTGGCTGGCTTCATTAGACACCTGAGACAGAATTTCCACCCCACCTCCGCGACAGGCCCGACGGGCCGCCTCGTTACAAGCGGTCCAGTCGTGATAACCGCCGGAGCAGTCCACCTGGTAAGAGCCGTCGTCCAACGTCCGCAACTTCCCGCCGACCGCACAGGCGCCGACCCAAATGGCGACAAACCCGGCGACAAGCAAGGCCACCCCCGCTCGCAGCTGACCGTCGAGACGACGCCGGGTTCTGTTAGACATCACCATGGCGCTCGCACAGATGAACCCAGACGTTGATCCGGGTGAACGCCTTCAACAGCCACCTGGGTGGCCGACGACCCTCGATCGCTACCGCATCTGCGTCAGCCATCACTCCTCCTTGACTACTACGCCCACAGGGGCAGGATTTCCCTGACCTTACTCCGGCTTCGTCGATAGACGCCAGTACCGATCCGTCAGATAGATCTGATACAGCATCACCGAAATGAGCGCCAGCAACGCGATCAGCACAAACCCGTCGCGATAGCCGGTAACCGTAAAGAAAACGCCCAGCGCCACCAGGACGGAAACGTTGACCATGGTCGGCACGTAATCGCGGATGCTCGCGGGACCGACCATTCGGAAAAACTCCGCATTCTCGGCGTCCTGCCTGGCGCGCCGATAGGTGAGGTGGCTGACCCAAGTCATCACCGCGAAGATAAAGGCCATCGTAAGGAACCAGATACCCACCTGCTCCAGACCCAGCACGGCGATAAGTGTGAACTCGACGATGCCGATGAGAAAGGGAAAGATCGAGTCAGCGGTCACCGGCACCCATCGGAAGCGCATGACGATGCTGGCGTAGATCAGCCAGATCAGCAGGACCCCGAGCATGGTCGCGAGCACCTGCGTCCAACCCAGCAACGCGGTCCAGGTCGCCTCGTAGAGGTAAGCCTGCTCGCTGATGTAGGCCCACAACAGCTCCAGCGCCAGCGCCTGGACGATGCTGAGCAGCGTCAGCAGCACGACCGGCATGTGATCTTTGGCGCGAGTGCGGATGGTGTTCATGTCAGCGACCACTCAAAAGGGTGAAAGACGGTAATGATGACGCATCCGTGTCCGGTTTTCGAAACAGGAACAGGATCACATCGCAATTTGAATTTCGCACCTAGGATCAAGGCAGGCTACACAATCTAAAGACGAGGTTTGTCATGGACGATTACGACCTGTATTTCGAAGCGATGAAGAACATGGAACTCGAGGCCCGAGACAACATCGGCAGCGAAGCGTTCGACAATGAAGCGTTCGACAATGAAGCGTTCGACAACGAAGATATCGATGGCGAAGACCTCGAAGATCACGTAGACCCGGAACTCTTCTATCTGGCGTGTCAGAAAGCGCTGATACGGCTGAAAACATTCGCGGCCTCAAACCCGTCTTTTTAACGCGGCGTGTTGAACCGGAGCGCGCCGGACCGGGGCGCGCTCAGCCGTCGAGCCCCCCCATGCACAGGTACTTGATCTCCAGATACTCGTCCGTGCCGTAGCGGGAGCCTTCGCGACCGTTGCCGGACTCTTTCATCCCACCGAAGGGTGCCATCTCGTTGGAGACCATACCCTCGTTGATGCCGACAATGCCGTATTCGAGGCCTTCCGCGACCCGCCAGATGCGGCCGATATCCCGGGCGTAGAAGTAGGACGCCAGGCCAAACTGGGTATCGTTGGCCAGCGCGACGGCTTCGGCCTCCGTTTCAAAGCGGATCAGCGGCGCCACAGGACCGAAAATTTCCTCCCGGAACACCCGCATCTCCGCCGTCACGCCGGTGAGCACCGTGGGCTCCACAAAGGCGTCACCATGAGCCGAGCGCCTGCCCCCCAGGAGTGTAGAAGCGCCCATGGAAATGGCTTCTTCCACCATGGCCAGCACTTCGTTGGCAGCACCCTCGTCGATCAACGGGCCGATAGTGACCTCGGCATCCATACCGTTGCCGACTTTGAGGTCCCCGGCCGCTGCAGCCAGCTTCTGCGCAAAGGCATCGTAGATGCTGCTCTGTACCAGCATGCGGTTGGCGCACACGCAAGTCTGCCCCGCGTTCCGAAACTTCGACGCAATGGCCCCCTGCACGGCGGCGTCGAGGTCAGCGTCGTCAAAGACGATGAAAGGCGCGTTGCCCCCCAATTCCATGGAAGTACGTTTCACAGTACCGGCACAAGCACGGATCAGCGATTTCCCCACTGCCGTTGATCCGGTGAAGGTCAGCTTGCGCACCTTGGGATTGCCGGTCAGCTCCACGCCTATCTCGGCAGTCCTGCCCGCCAGAATATTCAACACTCCCGGCGGAATTCCGGCGCGGTGGGCCAACTCAGCGATAGCCAGGGCAGACAGCGGCGTAGCGTTTGCCGGCTTGCACACTACCGTGCAGCCCGTGGCCAGCGCAGGACCAATCTTGCGGGTCAGCATCGCATTGGGGAAATTCCAGGGGGTAATGCAGGCGACAACGCCGACTGGTTCTTTGAGGCAGACGATGCGCCTGTCGCTGGCCGGACCGGGAATGGTATCGCCGTATACCCGCTTCGCTTCCTCGGCAAACCATTCCAGGAAGTTGGCTCCATACGCAATTTCACCCATGGACTCCGCCAGAGGCTTACCCTGCTCCGCGGTCATGATGACAGCCAGATCCTCCTGGTTCGCCATCATCAGGTCGAACAGCCGGCGCAGCGCGGCCGCCCTTTCTTTGGCGCTGCAGGCGCGCCAGTCGTGCTGCGCGCGAAAGGCCGCATCGATCGCCCGGCGGGTTTCGCCGCCGCCGCACTTCGCCACGCGGGCGACTTCTTCGCCAGTGGCGGGATTACTCACTGGGGTCGTTTCCCCGCTGTCGGCGTCGATCCATTTGCCATCGATGTAGGCGCCGGTGCGCAGGAGGTCGGGATCGTTCAAAAGCATGGACTGACTCCGGATTGACAGCGACGATAAGTGTTGATTCTAGTCAACGGCCAGCCGCTGCGCGCATACTCTGTTTCATGGCCGCTTTCGACTACCAGAACTGTTCCTATCCGGTGAGCAAGGGCAAGCAGCTGGCGCACCGCGAAGCTTGGCAGAAGATCGCCAAACCGGGCAACTGGTGGACGGGCGCGCAGCGGGTCGCCGTCGTTCAGGCAGTCCGCGATGCAACAGCGTGCCAACTGTGCAAAGCGCGCAAAGGGGCGCTTTCGCCTTTCAGCATCGATGGCCAGCACAGCGGCCGCGTCGAGCTGCCGGACGTTGCCACCGACGCCGCGCACCGCATCACCACCGATCCCTCACGGTTGACCGGCGCCTGGATCGGAAGCATCGTCAACGCGTCGTTCACCTACGGTCACTATGTCGAGCTCCTGGGCGTCGTCGTCGCCGCCATCAGCATTGACACCGTACATCGCGCGCTGGGGCTGCCCCTGGCGCCACTACCGGCACCGGCTCCCGGGGAGCCGGACGGCTACCTGCCGCCCGGCGCCGCCATCGATGTCGCATGGGTACCCATGCTGACACCGCAGACGCTGACCGAACGCGAGCAGGATATATTCCTCAGCGCGCCCGCGACGGCCAACGTCATCCGCGCGCTCAGCCTGGTACCGGACGCCGTTCGGCAGCTGCACAGCCTGGCGGCCGTGCACTACGTGCCCACCAACCTGGTGCGTGACTTCTCCTCGAGCGGCAGCCTGAGTCTGTCGAGGCCGCAGATCGAGCTGATAGCCAGCAGAACCTCGGCGCTCAACGACTGTTTCTACTGAACCACCGCCCACGCACTGATGCTTCGGGGAAGCAGTCAGGTTCAGGGAACGGAGGCAGATCTGCTGGCAATCGTCCGCGGCGCCGACGTCGAAAGCCAGATTCCCCACGGTACCGAGCTGCTCCAATTCGTGGATGCAGTGCTGGGCAACGGCGCGGGCCTGGAACAGGCTCGCAACAGGCTGGCAGCCAGGGCCGGACCGGACACAGTGACGGACGCCGCCGGCGTCATTGGCAATTTCATGCGCATGGTGCGCATCGCCGACGGCACGGGGATTCCCATCGACGGCTACTTTGACGAGCCCGGCCGGGAGATTCGCAGCCGGCTCGGCATCGATCGCTTCAGCTCTGCACGTACCCGTCAGTAGCAGACGTTTTGTCCGCCGGCAGCGAAGGCTGAGCGTGCAGCATCGATTCGGCCGGCTTGACTCGCGCATCCCCAGAGTTTTACCGCCCTAGCGTCGCCGGCCCTCAGGGCTACCCAGACCCACGATGCCCTGCTCGGCCAGCGCTTCAATCTCAGGCGCGCTGAGCCCAAGCTCAGCCAGAATCTCCGCTGAGTGCTCACCCACGCCGGGACAGTCACCCGTATCCCGCCGCGCGGCTCCGGGCATACGAATGGGGTTGGTCACCGTCCACTGATAGTACTCGTCGTCGGAACCCGTCGGCACCAGAATGCCCGCTTCTTTCAGCTGCGGGTCTTCGATAACTTCCGACAGCTGGGAAACCACGCCGTAGGTGATGTCGTGACGATCGAGCGTGGCTGTCAGCTCCGCCAGCGGCAGTGCCACAGTGCAGGCCGCAATGAGCGCGATGAGCTCGCGCCGATGACGCATGATAGTACGAAAATCCGCAAACCGAGCATCCTCCGGCCATTCAGGATGGCCCATGGCGGCGCACAGATTCCGCCACTCCTTCATGGGGTTGGTGACGCCGAGGATCACGTAGCGGTCATCGGCGCTGGCATAGACCGTGGTGAACGGATTCAGCCAGCCTTTTTCCTGGCGCAGCGCGGCCAGGTCGAAACGGGCGATGGCACCCTGAACCTGCATTCCGTTCGCCCAGATGCCGTTGGCCAGCAGGGAGGTGGAAACCTCGCAGCCCTCGCCGGTACGCTCACGGTTATACAGTGCCATCGCAATGGCGCC
>JAHEEG010000088.1:8005-14705 GCA_024640825.1 Gammaproteobacteria bacterium | reverse complement strand
AAGGGATTCGCCCTGCAGCCCGGTGCCGTGGGGCGATCGCACGATGCGGTTCGGTATGGTTACGCCGCCAACCTGAATGGGTTCAAAAAGACTGTCGTAAAGCGCCATGGCCGGCCTCCCCTGCCCTACCAGAATTTCCTGTAGCGAACTCTATCACCTGGCGGCCCCGGAGGTGCCATGCCCGGGTATACTCATCGTAACGACTGACATCACAGATGAGCGAGGGAAAAATCATGGCAGATCTGACGGGCAAAGTTGCACTGGTTTCCGGTGCGGCCAGATATCGCGGGCTGGGAAGAGCGATTGCGTTGCGTCTCGCTCAGGACGGCGCTGATCTGGTTGTGACCGGCAGACGGCGATCACCGGAAACGCTACCCGAGAACGAGCAGCAGATGGGCTGGACCGGAGTGGCCTCACTGGCCACCGAGATCGAGGCAATCGGGCGTCAGGCGCTGGCGATAGAAGCCGACGTCACAGCCAAGGAACAAGTGGAGCAACTCGTCGAGGCAGCAAAAGACCGCTTTGGTCGAATCGACATCCTGGTAAACAACGCCGGCGTGCCCAGCGGTGCGGGAGACGCGCCCATTCTGGATATGGACGACCAGCTCTGGTACGACACGGTGGACGTCAACCTGAACGGCGTCTATTTGATTACCAAAGCCGCTGGCCGTCTGATGCGCGACAAGGGCGAGGGCGGCTCCATCATCAACATCTCATCTACCGCCGGACGCCGCGGCATCCCCGACTATGGCGCCTACTGCGCAACCAAGTTCGGCGTGGTGGGCTTTACCCAGCAGCTGGCCACAGAGCTGGCGCGACACAACATCCGGGTGAACTGCATCGCCCCCGGCTCGCACGCTACGGACATGATGGACGGTACCATTGGCCGGACCGCTGCAAAGTACGGGGTAAGCACCGAACAGATTACCGCGGGCATTCGGTCCGCCTCGCTGATGGGACGGCAGGGCCTGCCGTCAGAACTGGCCGCCAGCGTCTCATTTCTAGCGGGCGAGGATTCCTCGTTCGTCACTGGGCAAACCCTCAATGTCGACGGCGGCGCGCATATGAGTTAGCGGAGATATATATCAACCCACTTTCTGATGCGGAGAGAACCAGAGGGCCTGAACGACCTCGTGAAGCGCTGCCAGATCCTGCTGCAGGACATCCATCTGATCGTGCAGATGATCCCTGGCCAGTTCGCGCACTTTGAAACCATCAAGCTTGGCCGATAGGTCGTCCACCGCGCTGATCATGTTCTCGTTCATCGGCAGCGTCAGAGCACAGTTGCGGAGCTCACCGAGGCAGTGCGCAATGGAACGCGGGAACAGAGGATCGCTGAGTACGAAGTGCAGAACGCGCACCGACGATATCCGACTGCGAGCGCTTTGCCGGTAAGCTTGATAAGCGCTGAGACTGCGCAGCACGTTGACCCACAGCGTGGTGAGATACTCGGCCCGATCCGCATCTTCCTGCAGCAGTTCTCCGGCGACGTCGATGATGCGGGTGGTCATGTCGGCGCGTTCCAGATTGCGACCGAGCCGAAGAAACTGATAGGCCTCACCGTGGTTCATCGTCCCGGCGAACAGACCCGTAAGCTGCTGGCAGCGCTCGACAACGTCAGTAAGTACGTCGAAGCGCTGGCGGCGGTTGGCCGTTCGCGCCAGCCGCCGTTCGGCAAACAGGAACAGCTCGTTGACAGCCTCGAAGGCTTCTTTGGGCATCACGTCCCGCAGCGCTCGAATGTTGAACCGGGCCATCGTGACGGAATTGGCGATTGAGCTGGAATTTTCCGGGCTGGACGCTATGAACTTCACCGCATTGCGCTCCATGGGCCAGCGCCGATGGGCAGCGAATTCTGCATCGCAACCGAGAATGCGCATCAGTTGGTGCCACGATACGCCGGCATCCGCAGGCAGATCCAGCAACAGGTTCGAATAAACATTGAGCAACCGGGCGGTGTTCTCCGTCCGCTCAAGATAGCGGCCCACCCAGTAAACGCGATTTGCGACAGATGACAGCATTTCAGGTTTCCGAGCCGACGATCCAGGTGTCTTTGCTACCCCCGCCCTGGGACGAGTTAACCACCAGCGAACCTTTCCGAAGTGCGACTCGCGTAAGACCACCGGCAGTCACGAAAGTGTCCTTCGCCTGCAGCACGAAGGGACGCAGATCCAGATGCCGCGGTTCCACCGCATTGCCGCAGACCGTAGGCGCGGTAGACAGTTTCAGCGTGGGCTGGGCAATGTAGTTGCGCGGGTTTTCTTTGATCAGGGTTCGAAACTCCGCCAGCTGACCTTTGCTGGCAAACGGACCCACCAGCATGCCGTAGCCGCCTGACTCGTTGGCCGGCTTTACCACCAGAGTCTCCAAATAATCCAGCACGAACTTCTGATCATCCGGCTCGCTGCAACGGTAGGTGGGCACGTTGGCGATGATCGGGTCTTCGGCCAGATAGTAACGGATCATGCTGGGCACATAGCTGTAAACTACCTTGTCGTCAGCGACACCGGCACCGGGCGCGTTGGCCAATGCGACGTTACCCCTGGCCCAAGCCCGGAACAGGCCTCGGGTGCCCAGTTGGGAATCCGCCAGGAAGACTTCCGGGTCGAGAAAGGTATCGTTGATTCGCCGATAAACGGTATCCACGCGCTTCAGTCCTTCGACGTTTTTCATGTAAACACAGTCGTCATCGAGCACGACGAGATCGCTACCCTCGACAAGCTCGGTTCCCATCCGCTGCGCAAGAAAAGCATGTTCAAAGTAGGCGGAGTTGAACATCCCCGGAGTCATCACGACGATTTCCGGCTCGTCGGAAGGTCGTGGTGACAAAGCGCTCAGCGTATCGAACAGGTCGTGGGGGTACGCGTCCACGGGTTTCACCCGATAGTCGCCGAAGAGTTCGGGAAAGACCCTTTTGATGACGCTCCGATTCTCAAGCATGTACGAGACGCCAGAGGGAACGCGCAGGTTATCTTCCAGCACGTAGACGGTGCCGTCATTGTTGCGAACGAGATCCGTGCCGCATATGTGCGCCCAGACGTTGAGCGGCGGGTCGATGCCCTGGCACTGGGGCAGGTAGTCTTTCGATGACAGCAGCAGTTCCTTCGGCACCACCCCGTCTCTGACGATCTTCTGCTCATGGTAGACGTCGTCGATGAACAGATTCAGCGCCTGCAAGCGCTGCTTGAGACCGGCCTCGATGACCCGCCATTCGGTTTCGTCGATAATGCGGGGAATGATGTCCAGCGGCCAGGCCCGATCCACGTTCTCGCCATCGGAATAGACGGTGAAGGTAATGCCCATCTCGACGATGGCCTGTTCCGCCGAACTCTGCCGCGCTTTGAGCTGACCGTCGGTCAGCGAACTCAGATAACGGGCGAGTTCCCGCGCGGCGGGACGGGGCTGCCCCGGGGCCTGGATGAGTTCATCGTAAAAAACGCCAGGATCGTATTTTGTCCAGTCAATGCGCATTATGGAGCTTCTTAACCAACCTCTGGGTGTAAGTTAACCATGCAAGCCGACGCCGGCAGCGCAAAGCCTATAGCATTCCACGAGCTAGGGATAAAAAAATTGAATCTTGCACACCCTGGAGCTGGTGAGTATGGGAACTGAATACGCCTGGTTGGGTATCGTTTTCTGCCTGTCGCAATCGGCCATGTTCTCCGGTTTGAATCTCGCCTTCTTCGGTCTCAGCCGTCTGCAGCTGGAGGCGGAGGCCGAGACCAACCCTCGGGCCGCGCGGGTTCTGAGAATGCGCCGGGACTCGAACTTTCTGCTCACGACCATCCTCTGGGGCAACGTCGGCATCAACGTTCTGCTTGCGCTGCTGACGGACTCTCTGCTCGGCGGCGTGATGGCGTTCCTGTTCTCAACCGTGCTCATTACCCTGTTCGGCGAGATCATTCCCCAGGCATACTTTTCCCGTCATTCACTACGTATGGCATCTCTGCTTTCGCCGCTTCTGCAGATGTATCAGTACCTCCTGTTTCCAGTCGCAAAACCGTCGGCCATGCTGCTGGACCAATGGCTGGGCAAGGAGTCCGCGCAGTTTTTTGAAGAACACGTAATCCGAAAAATTCTTCTCCAACACGTGGATGCAGACGACAGCGACGTCGGCTTGGTTGAAGGAATCGGTGCCCTGAATTTCCTGGATATAGACGATCTGGCCGCTACCGATGAGGGAGAAAAAGTAGACCCAAAAAGCATCCTATCTCTGGACACCGATGTCGACCTGCCGCGCTTCCCGACCCTGACTCGAGATTCAGGCGATCCTTTTCTGCAAAAGATTAACGCATCGGGCAGAAAGTGGATCATTCTCACGGATCCTGAAGGCCAGCCCAGGCTGCTCCTCGATGCCGACGGTTTTCTGCGCCAGGCGCTGCTCGCGCCCGACCGCCTCAATCCATACGACTACTGCCATCGGCCGGTCATCCTCCGCGATGCCCACACCTCGCTGGGCGAGGTCATCCGGCTGCTGCGTCGCGGCAAACGTGATCGCAATGGCGTCATCGACCGGGACGTGGTTCTGCTGTGGGGTCCGGAGCCCCGCATCATTACCGGCGCCGACCTGCTGGACCGACTGCTTCACGGAATTCGTTGATCGGGGCCCTCAGCTCGGAAACGGATCGATGAAGCGGATGTTTTGCCTGTCGAGCCCGTCCTGCACCACCTCGAGGCCGCCGGTCTTGATCATCCACTCCAGCCGGTGGTCGCGATACTCTCGCTTGAACAATCCCTGCTCCATGGCTTGCCGAACCGCAGGCAGGCTCACCGCGTCGCTGTCGAACCCCACCGCCGCCGCTGCCCGCGCGCACTCGGCTACGCTGTTACGCTCGTTTATTCGGGTCAGCCAGGTCCCGAGCGCGGTATCCTCGGCGGGCGCAAACCCGAACCCCACCGCGCCGTTGACAAAGGGAACCACGCACAGGTCCCCCCAGCCGAAAGCATCGCCGTTAAACCAGGTGCGGTCACCGAGTTGCGCATCTAGCCAGTAATACCAGGCCGCAATCTGCTCACCTGCCCGGGCCTGCATGGTTTCCCCCAGCGGTCCGGCCGCGCGGCCGAAGTTGACGATTTCGGACAAGCCCCAGGTAATGGCCTCGAAGTGCGTGTCCATCGCATCCTCCAGCATTCGAACTCTCGCGCGCTCTGCGGGCGAATCGGGCAGCAGCGGCGGGTCGGGCCAGCGGTCTTCGATGTACTCCAGAATCACGGAAGAATCGAACACCTTTACTTCGCCGTCGATGAGCGCCGGGACCTCGCCACGGGGGCTCGCCTCGGCGAAGGCTCCGCTCGTCACCCCGCTGCCGATAGCATCGGGCAGCGGTGCTTCGAACGGCACACCCTTCTCCATCAGCGCGATCTTCACCTTCTGCCCGTAGGGGGATAGCGGATGATCATAAACGGTCACTGCGTCCGTCATGGTGTCTCCTCCAACTGTGAAATCCAGTAACCTTACCTCAAGTTCAAGTACGGAGAGCTACCAATGGCAGGGCAACTGGCCGGCAAGCGGGTGCTCGTCACCCAGGCGGACGACTTCATGGGCCCGGCGACCGTTGAGCTGTTTGGCGCGGAGGGTGCAGAGATCATTGCGGACACTCGAGACCTGAGCCAGACCGGCGCCTGCGAGGCACTGGCAGCAGAGGCGGGTCGGGTGGACGTTTTCATCGCCAACCTCGCCTCGCCCAGCTACGGCGGCACGCGAGTTACCGAACTCGATGACGACCGCTGGGAGCGGACTTTCAACATGATGGTGCACCCGCTGCATCGCCTGACTCGCGCGCTGCTGCCGCAGATGATGGAACGCCGCCAGGGCAAGATCGTCGTGTACGGCAGCGCCGTGGCTCTGAAAGGGTCAAAAACCGTCGCTGGATACAGTGCGGCCCGCGCGGCCCAGGTAGGTTACGTGCAGTCCGTGGGGGTCGAGGTTGCGCCGTTCAACATTCAGGTCAACCTGATTGCTCAGAACTATGTGGAAAACCCCGTCTACTACCCGCCTGAGCTGCAGGCCAGAGAAGCGTTTCAGGCATCGCTGAAACGCCAGGTCCCACTCGGCCGGCTGGCTACGGCGGATGAAGACGCCCGCTTTGCGCTGTTCCTCGCCGGCGAGGACAGTGATTTCTTCGTCGGCCAGGCTATCCCGTTCAGCGGCGGCTGGGTGCAGCGCTGAGTAAGACTCCAGCCAGGGCACGCGTAGTGAAACCCTATCACCTATATTAACATTCTGAGTCGCACAGACACAGAGCGGCGAAAATTTTAGACCGGCCAACGACTCACAGGGGAGAAACGGCACCATGATGACTGGAGACCAGTACCGGGCGTCTTTGAATGACGGCAGAGAAACCTATTTTGAGGGCAGAGTGGTCGAAGATGTGGCACAAGACCCGATCCTCGGCATCACCGTCGATTCCGGGGCCGAGGGGTACGACCGGTTTTACGATCCCGCACCGAACGCGATCGGCGCATTCATGAAAGTACCCGCATCCGCGGAGGAGCTTCGCGAGCAGGTCGAGCTGCACGAGACGGTTGATCTCCTCACCCACGTAACTTACGCGTCAATCATGACCCTGCTCACGGCCGCGGACCGGATCGAGGCCACCCTGCCGGAGAATGCCCGGCGCATACGCGCCTATGTCAAGGATGCGCAGCAGCGCGATATCCGCATCACCCAGTGCATCACAGACTCCAAAGGAGATCGTAG
>JAHEEG010000088.1:0-7995 GCA_024640825.1 Gammaproteobacteria bacterium | reverse complement strand
GCCGAGACGACGGCATCGTAATCCGCGGGGCCAAGCTGCACATCTCCGCAGCCTCAATGGGCCACGAGCTCATGACCATTCCTACGAAATCCATGAAGGCTGGAGAGGAAGATTACTCCGTAGCCTGCATGGTGCCGGTGAACGCGCCCGGCGTGAAAATCATCAACACCACTTACGCACCGCGTCACGAAGACCCGCGGGATTTTCCGATCTCCAGCCGACACCATACGCCGGAAGGATTTGTCATCTTTGACGATGTCTTCGTCGAAAAGGAGCGGGTTTTCCTGGACGCCAACCCGGAACTGGCCGGCGTGTTCGCGCACTCGCTGGGGCTGTGGGAACGTCTGGGCGGCCTTTCCAGCATGGTAACCAGCTACGAGGCATTGGTGGGTTTCGCGCAGCTGGTATCGGAAGCGAACGGGCTGGAGCGTACCGGGCACATTAAGGAGAAAATCTCGGAGATGCTCATCAACGCCACGCTGATTCGAGCCAGCCTGGAAGCCGCCATCGAGAACTGTCACGTCACCTCGGACGGCGCGGCATTTCCGGATGAACTCTACACCAACGCCGGTAAATACCACGGCGCCGCCAATTGGTCGATGATGGTCCGCCACCTCCACGACATCGGCGGCGGCGCCATCCTCACCGCCCCCGGCATCGCGGATCTGGAAAACCAGCAGGTGGGCCATCTGGCGCGTAAGTACATGGGCACCATGCAGTCTGTGGATGGTCTCTATCGGACCCGCCTGTTTCACGCCATCCGTGATCTCACCGCGGATGCCTATGGCGGCTGGAACGCCGTCACCAACATTCAGGCCGGCGGGGGGCTCTACGCCCAGCGCATCGTGTCGCGGCTGCACTACGACATGGACCACGCGAAGAGGGTGGCGCTGCAGAAAGCCCACATGGACGAGTACATCGGCCAAGTCTGAAAAAGCATGAAAACAGCATGAAGACGCGGCCCCGGCCGCAGCGCTGGACGATCACAGACCCCGCCACGCCGAGCGGCAAGATCACCATTGCCGGTTGGGACTTCGGTGGCAACGGTCCCATCGCGCTGCTGCATCACGCCAACGGCCTGTGCGGTGCCACCTGGGGTTTACTCGCCGAGCCCCTCGCCGAGCATTTCCACGTGATCGCGATAGACGCCCGCGGCCACGGCGACTCGGATGCCCGCACGGTGCCTGACGGTTACCGATGGTCTTACTTCGTCCATGACCTGATTGAGGTGGCAAGGCACCTGCTGCGCATCCACGACCGGCCGCAGATCGACTACGGTATCGGCAGCTCGCTGGGGGGTATCATTACCGCGGCAGCAGAGGCAGCCCAACCAGGGCTTTTCAAGCGCGTCGCCATGCTCGACCCGCCCATCCACCCGACACCCGAATTGCTGCGTCATTTCGGCGTGTCCATCGCCGACAATTCAGGGGGCTCATCTGTCGACTTTTCCGGCGATAGAAGGCACCAACTGGTATCGATGACCCGCCGGAGAAAGCGAATCTGGCCCTCCAGGGCGGCGGCACGGGAGGCCTGGCGGACCAAACCCATGTTCGCCACCTGGCAGCCCCTCGGTCTCGAGCTTTACCTGCAGCACGGCATGCAGGACCTGCCGGATGGCAGCGTTGCTCTGAAATGCCATCCCGATGTGGAGGCACACATCTTCGCCACCACCGGTGAGCTGGACGCTCTGGAATTCGCCCCGAAGGTCCATGCCCCCGTCCTGCTGGTTCACGCAGCAACCGGACACTTTTCAAAGGCGTTTTTCGAGGCCTTGGTCACTCTGTTCCCCCACGGCATGCTAAGGGAGCTGGACGCCGGGCACCTGTTGCCCTTGGAAGCGCCGGAACTTACGATGCAGGCCCTGCTGGAATTCGCCGAAGCAACACCCCGAGCTTAGCAAAACCCAATGGTCGACATCGAAGATCTCAAATCCCGATTTCTCAATCTGGAGTTCGATCGATCGGACTTTGAGATCGGCGTAGAAAACGCGCTCACCGTCGCGCTCAGGACGGGCGAAACCCGTCCTGAGTTTACCGATCCTGAACACGCGGATTTTCAGGCCACGCCAGCCATGCTGGCGAGCCTGGCATCCGGCCGGCATCTGCCCATCGATTTTCCCAATCTCGGCGGCATCCCGATGGACGGTGGCAAAGCCGTGGACTGCCTGAGACCGGTACGGCCGGGAACGCGCCTGAACGGACGTACCCATCTGCACGACATCTACGCCAAAAGCGGCCGCTCCGGGCGAATGATCTTTATCGTTTCGCGGATGGAAATCTACGCAGGCAGCGGCGAGCATTTGGCGACCAGCGATTCCCGCATGGTCATCCGAGAGAAACCCGAAACATGACCGTCGCGAACATCGGGGACGTGGAATTCGGTGCCGAGCTGGCAGCGTTCGAGCCCGACACCTCGCTCTCCGCGGTAACCGCTTTCGCAGCCGCTGTGGGCTGGGGCGACGGTGGCGGCCGTTTCAGCGATCACGACCGGGCCCGGACCCAGGGTCTGCCCGGCGCGCTGGTACCGGGCATCATGGCCATGGGGTTTCTGACCACCATGATTCATCGCTGGGCACCCGCAGGTCGGGTGGAGCGTGTGGACACCGTGTTCCGCGCACCGCTGCTTGCGGATCAACCCTGCCATATCAGCGCGGTGGTAACAGACATTGATGAAGACCAAGGCCTGGTAGAGCTGGATCTATCAGTGAAAAACGAAGCGCGAGAGACTCGAATTTTCGGCACTGCCCGGGTAAAGCTACCGACGGGATAGGGCGCTCTACCGCGGCTGCTGCAGGCAGAAGTCAGCATGCTCGCCCACAATCTGTTGGCGCTCTCCCAGCCTGAAGCGGGAGTCTGGCGGTCGGCGCGGCAGCTGGCGACCCAGCACCGAAGCACATTCACATCCCGCTGTGCCTGGGTCATTCTAGAGGACTTGCTGACGAAAAACGGCAACGCTTGCGCGCTGGACCGGATGCTGACAACCAAGGCGTGCGCATCACGACTCTGCTTTGGTATCGGAATGGGCCTCGACTACCGCGGCGCTGGCATCGCTGAAACCGGCGGCGTCCTCTGCCACCAGCAGCTGCTGCCTCTGCCCAGGCTCGAGCCGCGTGAGCTTGCGATCGTAGCGCAGCGTGTCGCCCTGAACCGTCCTGACATCCACTCGCACTCGCAGGTCGATCAGCGACACAGGCGTGGGGTTGTAAATCTGCAGAATCAGTCGCCCGGAGGCATCCTGACCTAACCGGGTCTCTACGTAGCGGTCCGGGTTCCGCGGCAGGTCAAGACGCACCGCTTTGACCAACGCCGCCTGGCCAGCGGCCCCACCGCCCTGGCTAGCAATCTGGTAATAGCGCACTGCCTCGTCGATATCACCCTCAACCTCGGCGATGGCGCCCAGTTCCTGATAGGCGACCGCGGTGGGCAGAAGCTCTACCGAGTGCCCTAGATCCGCCTTGGCCTCGGCGTGCTGATCGAGACGCGCACGCGCCACACCGCGGCCGAGATAGTATACAAAGTACTGAGGATCACGCTCTATCGCTCGGTCGTAGTTGATCACCGCGTCTTCATAACGTTTCTGCTCGAGGCGCAGATCGCCCCTCAAGCCGTGAAACGTCGGCTCAGCCGGTTGCTGATTCAGGGCGTTCTGAATCAGCGCCTGAGCTTCATCCAGCTTGCCCTCCCGCAGCGCCCGGCCGGCCTCGTCGCTGGCTTTGTATGCGTCCGTGTCGGCGCGGAGCTGGCGCATGGCATTCTGATACGCATCCGCCCCGAAGTCCCCACCGATGTACCCTTCTTCCCTCAGCTCAGCTACCAGCCGACGATTATTCGCTACCCGCTCCTCCGACGGCGGATGACTCGAGAAGAGGCCTTCTACCCAGTCCGCATCCCGGCCTTCCGAAAGACGCACGAACGTTTCCTGCAGCGTCACCGCCGCATAGGGGTCGTAGCCGGCCTCGGCCATGTAGCGCGTGCCATAGTAATCGGACTCGCGTTCCGCATCGCGGCCGTACTTCTGATTCAGCAGCCCGGCCGCCGTTTGAGCAGCGCCGAGGGCCGCATTGGCATAGTCGCCGCCGCCACCGCCGATGGCGACCCCGACCATCAGCACCTGAGTAACCATGCCCCGTTCCATCGCCTTCGCACCGTGACGGGCTGCGGCGTGAACAATTTCGTGACCAAGCACCGCTGCCAGTTCCGCTTCATTGCGTAATTCAGTCAGAAGCCCGCGATTGATGGCCAGCTTGCCCCCAGGCAGCGCCCAGGCGTTGGGAACGGAACTGTTGAGCACGACAAACTCATAGGGGAGCGCGATGTCGCTGACCGCTGCGAGTCGTTGACCAACCCGCTGAACATAGGCGGTAACCTCGGGATGAACGCCGTACTGTCCGCCCTGCATCTGCTGCGCCGGTAAGTACTGCTGCTCGCCTACCGCAATCTGCCGTTCCGTGGAAACGAACCCCAGTTCCCGCGTTCCGGTAACCGGATTTACAACACAGCCTGTCAACAGCAGGAGGCAGGCGCAAACGCCAGCGAGGCAAAATCTGCGTAGCAGTCGCCCTGGGGTGGCCGGGCTGCCGATCGGCCCTGAAACCACGTTCTTATGACACAGCCAATACAAACCTAAAAAATCCCGCTTGTTGGACTTGCTAGATTCCGGGTGACAGTCAAAAAAGCAAGCGCACAATGATAGATAAACCGGGCGAAAAAGCCGCTCTGCTGGAGGGAAGCATAAAGACCCTGACGGCGGAGTTCGAGCACCGCCAGGCTCGAAGCCGGCGGGGCTATAGGCCTTTGCCTGCTTCGGTTGTTCGCGCCTATCAGCACGCCATTGAGCAGCGGAAGGCTGAACTGGCAGACCTGAAAACCGATGAAAGGGATACAGACCCCTGATTTGCCAACATTCATATTGCTTCCACAATTGTTCATACGCTTCTGCAGGCTTGAACCGTATCTTGCAGCCTCAGGTTGAAAGAGTGTGCCTTTCAAGCCCGGAATCGCAAGGTTCATTCGCAACGTTCGAAAGCCTTGAGAACTGGGAGCAAAAAGCGGAGGGATACAGTGATGCAAGACGTTAACAGGACATCGGCTACCCGCGGGACAGACCGGGCCCAGGCTGCGAAGATCGCGGCACAGGAGGCCGAGCACAGGCTCACGCGACAAGAAAGTACTTTACTCCTCGGTGCCTTCTTCGTGCTGTCGGCCAGCATCGCTTCGTTTTTCACACTCTGAAACCGGTGTGCCGGGCTGACCACCTGGATGCACTGACCTGAACTACTCTCCAAAGACCTTGTAGTGACCAACAGGCTAACCCCGCTTCTGCGGGGTTTTTTTTGCCCGTCTGCGTGACCTTGCTAAGATGCCGCTGTCACGATCACCCCAAGCCACCCGAACCCCAAGAAGAGATCATAGTCGGAGATCGAAATGAAATACCTGCACACCATGGTCCGGGTCTCGGATCTCGAGGCCTCCATCGACTTCTATTGCAACAAGCTGGGCCTGCAAGAACTGAGACGGTACGACAACGATCAGGGGCGATTCAGCCTCATTTTCCTGGCCGCGCCAGGAGATGAAGAGGCCCAAGTCGAGCTCACCTACAACTGGGACCCGGAAAACTATTCCGGCGGTCGAAATTTCGGACATCTCGCGTACGCTGTCGATGACATATACGAAACGTGTCAGCACCTGCTGGATTCCGGCGTGACCATCAACCGCCCGCCCAGAGACGGTCGCATGGCCTTCGTACGTTCCCCGGACGGGATCTCCATCGAGCTGCTGCAGAGAGGAAATGCCCTGCCACCGGCAGCACCCTGGACAGAAATGGAAAACATCGGCGATTGGTGACAGTCGGGTGGAAAAGTCCTGAGCATCGTCCGCGGATAGCGTGGAGCACCCGGTGTCCTTAGAATGAGGTGACAACATCATTGGGGAGGACGCCATGAAGCTGATCAACTCTGTTGGACCGAACCCACACGTGGTTCGTATGTTTGCCGCCGAGCGCGGCATCACCCTGGAAACCGAAGACATCGACCTGATGGCTGGTGAGAACCGCCAAGGCGACTTCATGAAAAAAAATCCGACCGGGCAATCGCCCTGCCTGGCCCTGGACAACGGCGACTATCTGTCCGAAATCACTGCTATCTGTGAGTACCTGGACGAGGTCAGTCCGGGAGATTCCCTGATCGGCAGCACCCCTGAGGAACGAGCCGAAACCCGCATGTGGACCCGCCGGGTAGACCTGAACATCTGTGAACCGCTGACAAACGGGTTCCGTTTCTCGGAAGGGCTACCTATCTTCAAGGACCGAATCGTGACGGTGCCGGAAGCCGCGGAAGGTTTGAAGCGCATCGCCCAGGATCGCCTGACCTGGCTGGACGGGCAACTGGCCGGCAAGACCTATATCTGCGGCGACCGCTTGTGCCTGGCAGACATTCTCCTCTACTGCTTTCTGGCATTCGGGTCAGCCGTGGGCCAGCCGCTAAACCCCCAGAACAGAAACGTCCAGGCATGGTTCGACCGGATGGGTGCCAAGCCCAGCGCAGCGGCATAAAGGCCTAGCGCAGCGGCATAAAGGCCCAGCGCCGCGGCGTCAATGCGCCGCCCAGCACCGTTTGATGCTGCGCAGCACAAAAAAAAGGGCCATATGGCCCCCTTTTCACAGGAATTCGACACCGAATCTTCTAACCTGACTGAATTGGTATGACCAAATGCCTGGTCTGGTCTGACCAATTGTGTTACTTTTCGTAACCTCAGCAGGGTGGGAAACCTAGACTATGCGCGGCACCTATATAACGGCAATCGTCATTGGCCTCGTGATCGGCCTTTGGCTGTTCTCAGGGCAAGTCGATCAGGATGGCATTGAAGAGCACCCAACGGTAGCGCAGATAAACGCAGCGCGCGCAGCTGAGCTCCAGGACCTCGCTCCAACCCGGGTTAGAGCGAAAGTCCTGAACGCATCGCCACAGGTTCAAGAAGTGGTCCTACGGGGCCGAACCGAAAACAAGCGTACCGTGGCCGTGAAAGCCGAAGTGGCGGGCCGCATCGTAGAGCGCCCCGTAGAACGCGGAACGCCCGTAAAGGTCGGCGACCTGCTTTGCCGGATCGCTATGGACGATCGCATGGCCGGTCTCAATGAAGCGCGAGAGAATCTGAACCAAGCGGAAATCGAATACGACGGCAGCCTGCGTTTGAAGGAGCGCGGTTTCCAGTCCGATACGGCAATCGCTCAGGCAAAGGCGCGTCGAGCAGCCGCGCAGGCGGAGCTGGAACGCAGCGAGCTGAGCATCGCGCGAACATTCATCAGGGCGCCCTTCGAGGGAATCGTGGAAGACGTCAGTCTGGACGTCGGTGACTACGTGAGCCCCGGCGCGGCCTGTGCCACAGTAGTCGACCTAGATCCGATGCTGCTGGTGGGACGCGTTCCGGAAAAAGATGTTCAGCAGCTTCAGGTTAAACAAGTCGTCCGCGGGCTGCTCAGCGATGGGCGGGAAATTCGCGGACCCGTCAGCTTCATAGGACTTCAAAGCGACGCCGCGACGCGCACTTACGCCGTGGAGGTTCAGGTACCGAACCCTGACTACGAGCTGCGCTCCGGGATTACTACCGAGATCCACATACCCGTTGCCCAGGTGATGGCTCAGAAAGTCAGCCCCGCGGTATTTGCGCTTGATGACGAGGGCAACATCGGCGTTCGAACCGTCAATGCGCGAAATCAGGTGGAGTATCACCCCGTAGAGATCGTAAGAACGGACGTCGATGGGGTGTGGGTCTCCGGACTGCCCGATGTCGCCACGGTCATTACGGTCGGTCAGGAAATGGTCGTGCCGGGCGAAGAAGTAGAAGTTTCCTACGAACCCGCCGATGCCATGCCCGCCGAAGTTCTGACCAACCAGAAACGCTCGGGCGGCCGCAACGCAGGCATGTCAGACGACGGGGCCGGCACCGCCGTCGATAGCAGACCATCGCAAGCAGCAGAGGCGGCGACGACACAGTCACT
>JAHEEG010000087.1 GCA_024640825.1 Gammaproteobacteria bacterium | reverse complement strand
CATCCCACCGAATCTTCAATTTCTGGAATGCCCAGGAAGGTCAGCACGCGGCGCAGGTTTGCCTCGGGTTTATCGGTATGAAGGGGTTCAGCGTGGGATTGCTTCGAAAGCTTCTGCCCGGCCGCGTTCACCAGCACGGGTATGTGGCCGTAGTGGGGTGGCTGCAGCCCTAGCTTCGACATCAGAAAAATCTGGCGGCCCGTGTTCCCCAGCAGATCGTTGCCCCGGATTACCCTGCCGATTTCGGGGGAACCATCGTCTACGGCCGTGGCCAGCTGGTAAGCGATTATCCCGTCCCTGCGCCTGACGATGAAATCCCCGGAGGTCAGCGCAAGAATCTCCTGCTGAAAGCCCTTTACGATATCGTTGAAAGCCACGACCGCATCATCCACCAGCACTCTCACCGCGCAATCGGCGGTGGCAACCTGTCTGTGCCTGCAGGTGCCGGGATAGACCCGCAGCTGAGCGACGCTGCGTCTCGAGCAGTTGCAGTAAAACAGCAGCCCCAGGGCTTCAAGCTCTGCAAGCGCGGCCTCGTAGGCTTCGACGCTTTCACTTTGTCTCGTGATTGAGGCGTCCCAGAACAGCCCGTGTGACTCCAGCGCCCGCATAATCAGATCTTCTGCCCCGAGCTGGTTTCGAGGCGTGTCGAGGTCGTCAAAGCGGACCAGCCAGGCTATGCCGTGGCTACGTGCGTCGAGATAGCTGGCCGTGGCGGCCTGTAGAGAGCCCAGATGCAAGGGGCCAGTAGGAGATGGCGCGAAACGGCCCGCCCCGCTGGTCATGGATCAACCGTGAAGCTGTCGTTCTTTGATTTCGTCCAGGGCTTTGCAGTCTACGCACTGGGTGGCGGTCGGGCGGGCCTCGAGCCTGCGCAGACCGATTTCTACGCCGCAGGTGTCGCAGTAACCGAAATCCCGCTGATCGACCCGCTCTAGCGTCTGATCTATTTTCTTGATCAGTTTTCGTTCCCGATCTCGTGTGCGCAGCTCGATGCTGAACTCCTCCTCCTGTGTGGCTCTGTCGGCAGGATCGGGAAAGTTGGCAGCTTCATCGCGCATGTGGTGCACGGTGCGATCTACCTCTTCCATGAGATCCTGGCGCCATTGCATGAGAATGTTCCTGAAGTGAGCAATCTGGATCTCGCTCATGTAGTCCTCATCCTTTTTGGGCTCGTGGGGGGTAAAGGACCTGAAAGGCGAGTCTACAGAGCGTGTCGATGGTCGGGAGGGAGCGGGGACGCGGCTTTTCGCCGTGGCCTTTTTCTTTGCGGACGGCTTGCTGGTTGGCGTTTTGCGCGCTGAAGTCTTTTTCGGTGCTGTTGCCTTTGCTTTTGGCGTTCCGGTATTTGCTTTGGTGGCCGGTTTTTTGGTCGGCGTGGACTTTGCTTTGGCTTTTGCGGTCATGGCTGATTTCTTTTTGGCTGTCCGGCTGGATGGGGTGCTGGTCTTCTGCGTGGCTTTCTTCGAGGCGGCCTTGGTTTTGACGGCGGCTTTGGTCTTTGCTTTGGCTTTGCTGGGAACTTTAGTCTTTGGTGCGCGGGTCTGAGCCACTTTTGTCTTTGCTTCCTTGGTCTTTGCCGTCTTAGCTTTGCTTGCCGCCTTTTTGGCGCCCGCCTTGCTAGCCGTCTTCTTGCCTTTTGATGCCGCCATGTCTGCTAGTCTCT
This sequence comes from Gammaproteobacteria bacterium, assembly GCA_024640825.1. Classification (GTDB taxonomy): domain Bacteria; phylum Pseudomonadota; class Gammaproteobacteria; order Pseudomonadales; family Azotimanducaceae; genus UBA7803. Next base: position 13,211 of record JAHEEG010000087.1, on the reverse strand, counting down.
GCGTCTTGAATCCAAAGAGATGGACAGATCGGGGTCCGCCCCCCGAAACTGGGAGGGCGCGTAAGCTACCAGAACCTCTTGAGGTTGGCCATATAGTCCGATGAACTTTTTATTGATCGTTTGCCGCTGCGAAAGTACCGCATTCAGCGATGGAGGGTCGCCGTGAAGTTTGCCCGTAGGCTGGAAACTATTTCTCCCTTCCGGGTGGTCGAGCTGCTCGAGAGAGCCAAGAAGCTTGAAGCCGATGGCCACCGGGTGGTGCACCTGGAAGTGGGAGAGCCAGATTTCCCAACCGCGCCCTCCATCATAGAAGCGGGGCACGCGGCTCTGACGGGAGGTGCCACCAAGTATACCCAGGCTCTGGGGATACCTCCGCTGCGTGCCAGAATTGCCAGCTACTATGCAGAGACCGCCGGGTTGCAGATTTCGCCGGACAGGGTTGTGGTTACCGGCGGTGCCAGCGCCGGACTCATGCTGCTTTCCGCCTTGCTGCTTGATCCTGGCGATGAACTGCTGCTCACGGATCCCGGGTACCCGTGCAACGAGGTTTTCGTCGGGCTGGTGAATGGTGTTCCCGTGCGAATCCCACTTGAGGCGTCGGCCGGATTTCAGTTCAGCCTCGATCAGCTGGAGGACCTTTGGAGCCCCAGCACGCGAGGCGTGCTCGTGGCCTCGCCTGCAAACCCCACGGGCGCTGTGCTGCCCCGGCAGCTGCTTGGTGAAGTTGCCCGCAGCGTGGCTCGGCGCGATGGGTTTCTGATCATCGATGAAATCTATCAGGGGCTGCTTTACGGGCCGGAATCGGAGTATCGCAGCGGGCTCGAAGTGACGGATGACGCTTTCATTCTAAACAGCTTTTCCAAATACTTCGGCATGACTGGCTGGCGGCTGGGCTGGATGGTGGTGCCGGAGCAGGCGCTGGACGGCGTTGCCCGTCTGGCCCAGAACCTTTTCATCTCTCCCCCGAGCTTGTCCCAGCACGCGGCGCTGGCCGCATTTGAGCCCGCGGCCATGGCGGTGCACGAGTCGCGGCGGGTGTCCTACGCCGGGCGGATGACGCAACTCGCTGACGGCCTGGAAGGGCTTGGTTTCCAGCTGCCGGTGCGCCCCGCCGGGGCGTTCTACCTGTACGTGGATGTATCCGTGTTTGGCCTCGATTCGCTGGAATTCTGCTGGCGGCTACTGGAGGACTATCAGGTCGCTGCGACTCCAGGAATCGACTTTGGCGATCATGCGGCGGCCCGCTATGTGCGGTTCGCTTTTACGACGGGGGAAGAAGACATCGCGCTGGGCCTCGAACGTATTGAGCGTGCGCTGGGAGATTGGGGCGTTAGTTGAGATTCTGGCCACCGCTGGAGAAAGGTCGACTTCTGAAGCGCTATAAGCGTTTCCTCGCGGATATCCGGTCTGCTGACGGCGAAGTTCTGACGATACATTGCCCTAATACGGGTGCAATGACCGGCTGTGCGGATCCCGGCTCTGAAGTGTGGTATTCCCGTTCGGACAATCCCGACCGAAAGTATGCCCACACGCTGGAAGTGGTCTGTACAGATGCTGGAAGGGTTGGGGTAAATACGGGCCGGGCCAATGCTCTCATAGCTGAGGCGCTTGAGGAGGCCCGGCTGACGGGTTTCGGCCGCTACTCGGAGATCCGCCGGGAAGCGGCGATCCCTGGAGAAAGCGGTCGTTTTGATTTCCGCCTGCGCGCCGGCGCCGAGGTTTGCTGGTTAGAAGTCAAGAGCATGACGCTGTGTCATCCCGGCGGCCGAGGTGCCTTTCCGGATGCGGTTAGCCAGCGGGCTCAGCGTCATCTGGCTGCTCTGCGGGACAGGCGTCGCGCTGGAGATCGGGCGGTGCTGATTTTCTGCGTTCAGCATACCGGTATCAGATATGCAACGGCCGCGGAGGAAATTGACCCTCATTACGTGCAGGCGCTGCGGCTGGCCGTGGATTCGGGGGTAGAGGTGCTCGCTTTCGGCTGCCGCATCGAGCCCGACGAGATTATCCTTGCAGACCCCTTGCCGGTGCGGCTTTGAACTGCGTCAGCGTATGTTCGTAGTCCTCGATCCGGCGTAGCCGGGCGCCGTACTGCTGGACCAGCTTGGCAGCGGCAAAATTGCCGAACGCGGCGGCCTCGGCCGAGTCCATACCGGCGCTCCAGGCGTGCAGACAGGCGCCGGCGTAGATGTCGCCAGCCCCGTTGGTGTCCACCGCTTGAACCTGATACCCGGGAACCAGCTCCTGGTGAGTTCCGGACACGGTCAGCGAACCCTGCTTGCCAAGAGTGATGTTCAGCGACCTGCCGATGTCTTTGAGCTCATTGACGGCTATGTCCAGCCTGTCGGTTCCTGCCCAGCTCAGGGCCTCCTCTTCGTTGCAGAAAAGGTGATCGACGCCGTTGCCGAGGATCTTCTCCAGGTTGTCGCGAAAGAACTCGACCATGCTGGGATCGGACAGGCTGATGGCGGTCTTGACGTTAGACTGCTCTGCGAGTTCCCGGCAGGTCATCGCTGCGGCCAGGCTATCGCTCGATGAACTCAGATAGCCTTCCACGTAAAAGTAGCGGGCAGTAGCCAGGGCAGACTCGTCGATTTCGGGAATGCCCAGCTCAGTTGAGATGCCCAGAAAAGTATTCATTGAACGTTCGGCGTCCGGCGTCACCAGCACCAGGCAGCGGCCCGATTTTCCGGCGCTACCCCTTGCATTGTGGTTGGTTCGTACCCCCGCAGCGCTCAGGTCATCCAGGAAAAATGCCCCCGTATCGTCGTCGGCCAGCTTGCATGAATAAAAGGCCCTGCCTCCGAAGCCCTGAACCGCAAGGATAGAATTGGCTGCCGATCCGCCGCTTAAACGTTCGGCCTGATATGCTTCCAGGTCCGCGACCAGGGCGTCCAACCGTCCCTCATCTACCAGCGTCATGTGTCCTTTTGCGATGCCATGGCGGCGCAGAAAGCTGTCTTCCACGCGATACTCCATATCGACCAGTGCGTTGCCCAGGCCATAGACGTCGTACATAGCTGTTAGCTCCTGTTCTGCATTGGTTGGGGAGAGCGGCTTAGACCAGCCCAGCGAAAGAGATCTCTGCGGCCTTGAGGGTGGCGTCCAGCGTCGCTGCATCGTGGGTGGCGGAAACGAATCCCGCCTCGAAAGCGGAAGGCGCGAGGTAGACGCCCTCGTCAAGCATCGAATGAAAAAAGCGATTGAACATTTCGACGTTGGAATTTGCCACGTGTTCGAAGCCGGTAACGGGGTTGGCTGTGAAAAACAGGCTGAACATGCCGCAGACGCTGTTGATTTGTACGGGGATGCCGTAACGGTCGGCCGCTGCCTGCAGGCCAGAGCAAAGCTGACCGGTAGCGGTGTCCAGTTTTTCGTAAAGGGGCTCGTCGAGGGCTCGCAGCGTGGTAAGGCCTGCAACCATAGCCAGGGGATTTCCCGACAGGGTGCCAGCCTGATAAACGCTGCCTTCGGGGGCGATGTGAGACATTATTTCGGCTTTGCCTCCGAAAGCGCCTACCGGGAGCCCACCGCCTATGATTTTGCCCAAAGTAGTCAGGTCCGGATCGACACCGTAAAGGTGCTGCGCCCCTCCCGGGGAAACCCTGAACCCTGTCATCACCTCATCGAAGATCAGCAGCGCCCCGTGATCATGGGTAATCGTGCGCAAGCCGTCCAGAAAACCAGGCTCGGGGGGTATGCAACCCATATTGCCCGCCACCGGCTCCAGTATCACCGCTGCTATCTGGCCAGGGTAAGTGCTGAACACGTCCGCTACGGGCTGCAGCTCGTTGAAAGGCAGGGTCAGCGTCTGCGCCGCCACGGCCTGAGTGACGCCGGGAGAATTCGGGATGCCCAGTGTCAGCATGCCCGAGCCGCCTTTGACCAGCAGGGCGTCGGAATGCCCGTGATAGCAGCCATTGAATTTGACGATGAGATCCCGCTTCGTGTAGCCGCGAGCCAGCCTGATTGCGGACATGGTGGCCTCAGTGCCGGAATTCACCATGCGAACCTTCTCGATGCTGGGCACCATCGCCACCACCAGCTCCGCCAGTTCGATCTCGAGCTCGGTTGGCGCTCCGAAGCCGAGCGCCTTGTCCGCTTGCCTTTTTACGGCTTCCACGACCCCCCGGTGCCCATGCCCGAGAATCATGGGCCCCCAGGAGCCTACGTAGTCCACGTAACGATTGCCGTCCACATCGGTAAGGAAGGCGCCCTCGCCATTTTCGAAGAAAACGGGCGTGCCGCCAACGCCTTTGAAAGCGCGCACGGGCGAGTTGACCCCACCGGGGATACTGCGCGCAGCACGGGCGATGAGTTCAGCAGACTTGTCTCTTTGCATAGTGAGATTCAAAAAGGTTTAACGACCACCAGTATGACGATGAGTATAAGCAATAGTGCGGGCACCTCGTTGAACATCCGGTAAAACTTTTCGCTGTGGGGGCTCTGATCATCCGCCAGCAGGCTGACGAGCCTCGCGCAGTAGTGGTGATAGCCCAGCAGCGCCGCGACGCCAGCCAGCTTGAGCCACAGCCAGCCGCTGCTTGCAAACGCCGACCAGCCTAGGACGAGCATCCAGATGCCAAAGGCCAGCGTGATAACCATGGAGGGACGCATGATTACCCGATACAGCTTGTCTTCCATAATTTTGAAGCGGTCCCGGCCAGCCTGGTCAGGGGTGGCGCTGTGGTAGACGAACAGGCGCGGCAGGTAGAACAGCGCTGCGAACCAGCACACCACGCCGATGATGTGGATCGCCTTTATCCAGAGATAGCCGGTGCTCATGGCATAATTTCCCGATACTTGTCGATGTCGTCCTGGGTGATGACGCCCATGACGGAGGAGATCATCGGTGCAGAAGTCCGTCGGACGCAAAGCGCCTCTACCCCAGCGGGCTTCATGGCCTGCTGGGCTTGATGGATGGTCGCACGATAGTCGATGTTGGCAACGTCCAGCCTCTGCCCTGGTATCCGCAGTAGAGGTATATCCTCGAGCTGATCGCCCTTGTCGCTCATGAATACCTGCAGATCGGGGGCGTTGAGCACACATCGAACGTCCCCCGGACTGGTTTCCACGATGATCCATCGAGGTTTGGTCAGCAATGTGGTCTCAACCTCGCTTCGGGTACACACGGAGTTCAGTCGGGCGAACCGCCGTTCCATGATGGCGGCAACGCCGGCCCTTTGCAGATGCAGCGTCGCAGGGCTCGGTGGGTACTGTAAGCCCAGGGTATTTAGAGTCGAAAGAAACACGGATTTCTGGCGAAAGCCCACGCCCGTTACCAGCGTTGCGACGACGATCACGAGCATGGCAGGAAGGATAAGGTTGGGGTTTGCGGTCAGCTCCATGACCGCCAGCAGGGCGGCCAGGGGCGCCTGCAGCACTGCGGCCATCATCGCAGCCATACCCAGCATCACATAAAAACCCTGGGAAGTGATCTCCAATGCCGCTTCGCCCGGTTGCAGGTAGCTGCCGAGAATGCCCAGCAGGCCGCCCACGGCTGCACCGACCACGAAGGTGGGTCCGATGAGGCCCACCGGAAGTCCGAGCCCGACGGCGGCAGCGCTGCACAGGGATTTCATCAGGGTGATGCCCAGCAGCGTATAGATTGCGAGTTCGCCGATCATGGCGGCGTTGACAGTGTCATAGCCCACCCCCATTACCTCGGGCGTCGTAATCGCCGCCAGGCCGGTGATGGCGCCTGCCAGCAGCGCGCGAAGCCAGAATGGCCAGTGATTCAGACGTGCGAAAAGCTGGACCAGTTGAATGAAACCGGCCGCTACACAGCCGATGACGACGCCGGCCAGCGCGATGTAGGGAATTTCCGCCAACGAGTTCAGGTGCAGCGGGGCCACCATGAACGCCGGCGCATCGCCGATGAAGTAGTGAGTCAGCAGCGTGGAGGTCACAGCCGCGATGATCACGGGAATGAAAGATCCGATGGTGTATTCCATCATGACGACCTCCATCGCGAAGATCACTCCGGCGATCGGGGTATTGAAGGAGCCCGCGATGGCGGCTGCGGTTCCGCAGGCGACCAGCGTTCGAATGCTGTTGTTGGGCAGTTCAAAGGCCTGCCCGAGGAGGCTCGAACTGGCGGCCCCCAGGTGGATAGCAGGGCCCTCTCTGCCGCCGGATTGGCCAGAGATCAGCGCAATGATGCCGCCAAAAAACTGCACGATCGCGTTGCGCACCGGCATGTAGCCCTGGTGCCGCGACAGTCGTTCCATCACGTGAACGACGCCGACCCTGCGCGCCTGGTTGGGGAGCCAGCCCAGCATTATGCCCAGCAGCGCCGCGCCTGCCAGCGGCAGGGTCAGGCGTTGTGCGTAGCTGAGAGTTTCAAAGGTCTCGGCGCCATCCGGCAGTAGCCACAGGCGCAGGGTCAGGTCCACGGCGGCCCTGAACACCAGAAGTACCAACCCGGTAAACAGACCTGCGGCCACCGCCATGAGCGCCAGCTGGGGCAATGCGTCGACGCTGGCCAGGCGCTGGCGAAAGACGCTCAGAGACAGGTATTCGCGTAGCTTGGGCAGCGGCTCTCCCCGGGATTCCCCGACCCCTTAAACTGGTGGGAACGAGTTTCTAGTATAAGCTTCCTCACTGGCGAAGGCAGATGATGCTCCAGAGAGTTTATATCCCCCATGATTGATAGTCGGCATCTGCTGGTTTCAGAAAACCGCTGGCAGCGGCACCTGATTCGGGTTGGCCTGACGCTGGTTGTTTGCTTGGCCGTGGCTTTTGGCTTCTGGCTGGGTGGCCAGACTGCCCTGCGCAATAGCGACTACACGTCCTCTCTGGAGCGCCTGGATCACGCCCACAGAGCAAAGATCGCGGAGCTCAATGGGCAGCTTATAGATGCCAGGCTCGCACAGACTGTGGATCAGCAGGCGTCTCAGTCGCTGAGGAGCCTGATCAGCGAGCTGCGGGGCGAGGTTGCCGAGCTGGAGGAGGAGGTGGTCTTCTACAAGAGTCTCATGGCGCCTTCCAGCCTGGCCAAGGGCCTGCAGATTTCTGATTTCGAGCTCCTTCCCGCGGAAGAAGGCAACAAATATGCCTTTCGCTTGCTGTTGACCCAAGCGGTAGTCCGGCGTGACTGGGTGCAGGGAGCGGTGGAGCTTTCTGTTCGGGGGTGGATGCAGGCCGATGAGGGTGAAAAGGAAGAATCGCTGTCATTGGCAGATCTGGGGGCACAGGATGTCTATCCTCTGAGGTTTAAATTCCGCTATTTCCAGAACCTCACGGGGCTTATCAGCCTGCCAGACGGTTTCAGGCCGGAACTGGTTGTCGTTGCCGCGACGCCCAAAGGCAAAGCTGCTCAGGTACTGCAGAGGAGTTTCCGGTGGGCCTTGAACGCAGGATGATGCCGGGCAGCTATGCTTGATGGAACGGATAGGGAAACGGGCCGCGGCAAGAGGTAATAATACGATGGCTAGAATCAAAATCGACAAGGGCGTTACTCTGATTGCGGCGCACACTGAGATAAATGGGGATGTCCGCTTCACGGATCAGCTGTTCGTGAACGGCGTCATCAACGGCAATGTTTATGCAAGTCCGGATGTCAAAGCCACGGTAATTGTCAGCGAGGGTGGGACCGTAAACGGCCAGATTCACGTCCCACATGTGGTCATCAATGGCCACATCGAAGGCGATGTCTTCGCGTCGACAAAAGTCGAACTCGCAGCGAAAGCTCAGGTCAAAGGTAGCGTGTATTACAAGTTGATCGAGATGCAGCTGGGAGCAATGGTGGATGGTCAGCTGGTGCACGACGAGATGGTGGGTGCAGAGCATGTCCATCCTTTTCACGCCGAAGCTGGCGGTGAGGCTGCCGCGCCGGAATGACTGGTAGCGCCGTAGTACCCCCAGCTGCTATAGGTGCTGATGATATTGGCGTCGCAATTGGCGCCGTTCTTGATAGAAGCCGAAGTATCTTGACGGCAAGTCGTCGTTTCTGATATTCCCGGTGTTCCGTTTTATGAATTCAGACGTTAGAGAGTCATGCAGACCGAAATAGCACTGTCCGACAGCGCAGCGGCGAAAGTCAGGACGCTCATGGACGCCGAAGGCAATCCCGAGCTGAAGCTCCGGGTATTTATAACTGGCGGTGGCTGCAGCGGTTTTTCATACGGCTTCACTTTCGATGAAGACGTTGCCGAGGACGACGCCCTAGTTCAGCGTGATGGTGTCACGATGGTCGTTGATGCGTTGAGCTATCAGTATCTGGCCGGTTCGGAAGTAGACTACAAAGAAGACCTGCAGGGCGCGCAGTTCCTCGTTGCCAATCCGAATGCCTCGGCGACCTGCGGTTGTGGCAACTCTTTCGCGATCTGACGGCCGGACTGATTCTCGAGGTATTTCAACGCGGTATTCCTGGGTAAATGGCGCCCAGAACCCGGTAACCGCGAGCACCGCTCACGGACGGTTCATTGCCTGGGAGACCGCTGACCGTCTGGTGGGCTAACCAGGCGAAGGCCGCGGCCTCAATGCTGTCACCGTCGAACCCCTCGGCGTCTGTGGTTGCTACGGGCAGGTTGGCCCTTTCTGACAAAGCTTGCATGAGGGTTTTGTTGAGCCTTCCTCCCCCGCAGACCAGCAGACGCTGGGTTCCCGGCGCCCATCGTTGGAGAGCGCGAACCACGGATTCTGCGGTAAAAGCACACAGGGTTGCCTGCGTATCGGCCGCGTCCTCCGGTAGCTCTGATTTCCGGTCTGCCAGCCACTTCAGATTGTAGTGCTCCCGCCCCGTACTCTTCGGTGGCGGTCGATTCAGATAGGGATCCTCGAGCAGTATTCCCAGCAATGTCTCGTTAACCCGGCCTGTGGCAGCCCAGGCGCCTTGCTCGTCGAAAGGTCTGTGACGCTCCTGCAGTGTCCACTCATCCATCAGGCCGTTGCCCGGTCCGGTATCAAAACCGCTGATCGAACGGGCCGGATCTGCAGGGAGAAGGGTAAGATTGGCAATACCACCGAGATTCAGGACGGCGCGATTTTCGCTTGAGCTGCCAAACAGGGCCGCGTGAAATGGCGGTACCAGCGGCGCACCCTGACCGCCAGCGGCCATGTCCCGGCGGCGGAAATCTGCAACCGTGGTAATTCCCGTTATCTCTGCGATCTGATTGGGGTCTCCGATCTGTAACGTGAAGGGCTGATCTCCATCGGGACGGTGGCGAACGGTCTGGCCGTGGCTTCCGATAGCCACAATGGCCTCTGCCGGTTGGCCCAACTCCGTCAAGAAATCTTTGACGGCTTGGCCGATGAACACTCCCAACGCCTGGTCTGCGCGACCGAGGGTATCGATATCGTCGTTCCCTGGCTGTCCCAGGAGCAACAGCGTTTCGCGCAGCGCCTCGGGCATGTCGAGGGTCTTCGCCCCGCGCAGGCATAGAGGGTCGTCAACCTCAAGGAGCGCCAGGTCTAGCCCGTCAACGCTCGTTCCGGATATAGCTCCGACGTAAAGGGGCCCGGTCACCGGACCAGGGCAACCTGTCTCTGCTGCTTGAAGTTGTCGAGCAGGGTCAGCAGCGGTTCCGTGCGCTCGGCGAAGCGCTCCATTTCGTGACTGGGTATGGGCGCCGCATCCGGCAGCGTGACCGTTCGCGGATTCTTATGCACCCCGTTGACCAGAAATTCGTAATGGAGGTGGGGGGCAGTTGCCCACCCTGTTGCGCCGACGTAGCCGATGATCTGCCCCTGCTTTACCCGCGCGCCGCCTTTTACTCCGCGGGCGAATTTGGACAGGTGCAGGTATTTGGTGGTGAACTGCTCACCGTGCTGCAGAATGACGAAGTTGCCGTTGGCCTGGGTTCGTGAAGCGGTCTTTACGCGGCCGTCCCCTGAGGCGAGGATCGGCGTCCCGCTGGGTGCCGCATAGTCGATGCCGCGGTGGGGCATGGTCCGTTTGAAGAGCGGGTGAACGCGGCGCAAATTGAAGTTGGAACTCACTCGTGAGAACTCGACCGGCGCCCGCAAAAACGCCTTTCGCATCGAGTTGCCTTCCGGGTTGTAGTAGTCTGAGTCCCCCTGGTCGTTTCTGTAGAGAATCGCCCGGTAGCTCTGCTTCTGGTTGATGAACTCCGCGGCGAGAATTTCTCCGTGTCCGATGAATTCGTCGTCGATGTAGAGATCCTCGAACAGGACGAAGAATTCATCCCCCTGGCGTATGTCCAGGACAAAATCGATGTCCCATTGAAAGATCTGTGCCAGACGCATGGTCAAGGCATCGTCCAGTCCCGCCCGCTGGCTTGCGACGAATAGGCTGTGATCGATTGTGCCGTGCTTGTAGGCGGACGTTTTCTTTGGCTCCTTGATGACTTCACGTCCTATGAAGGTTTCGCCGACACGCTCGAACTCCAGCGTTTCCAGCGGGCCCGGGGTATAAACGAGCTTCATCAGGGTGTCGTCCGGTGCCAGCGTGAAAGTGATGTCATGACCCGGGAAGATGCTCTTCAGGCGTTGTCCCAGGGGTTTGCTTTCCATCAACAGAGCGAGCTCCCGAGCTGATATGCCTTTTCGATTGAAGATTCGCGCCAGGCTGTCACCGGGCTGAACCTGGGCCTCTGTGGTTCGCACTTCGCGAGGGACAGGCGCCGCATCGTCGGGTTGGGGTTCAGCTGACAGTTCGGCTGAAGGCTTGGCCGAAGCGTCATTTGGGGCCTTGACAGACCCCTGACGGGGACGTGCGGTTGGCTTATCGGATAGAGCAATGTCGGCGCCGACGTTGCCAGGGGGAACAGGCGGATCAGCAAGCGTAATGCCTGAGCTATTTCCCTTCAGGTCCTGCAGCACCGCTTCAGTTGTAAAGCGCTGCTCTTCCTCCGTCAGCCGGCTTATCGCAACGACGACAAGGGTAAGCGCCAGCGCGCACGCGAGGTATAGATGGGCTCTGGGGAATCTGCCAGGGTTCACGACCGCCGCTAACGTCCTTGTTTTTCAATGTTCAGCATGGAGTGTTCAGCATGGAGACTGAACCTCCAGTTTTACTGGTGGCTGGGGCGTCAAGTGCTTATGCCAATTCTTATTTTAAAACGAGGAGTTAGAAACTTTATGTGAAATCCATCCCACCGCGCTCCTAGTATATGGATTTCCGGTCGGTTGAAAACCCTTGCAATCCGTCAGCTTGACGGGCGGCGCGATGCTTTGGGGGCGGCGGCGCTTCTGGTAAGGTGCCGGCTCCCTGCAATTGCGGTTTGAATCGGGCTGCACAGTCAATGTCTCGAACGCTCCTGGAAGAGTTGCATGAACGAGGGCTCATCGCCCAGATTTCTGATGAAGCGGGTCTGGCCCGCCATCTGGCGGATGGATCCCGGACCCTTTACTGCGGTTTTGATCCTACCTCTGACAGCCTGCATATCGGCAATCTCGTGCCGCTGATTACCTTGCGGCGCTTTCAGGCTTTTGGCCACCGGCCGATTCTGCTGCTGGGTGGCGCCACAGGATTGATCGGTGACCCTTCGGGGCGCAGTGATGAACGCAGTCTCAACAGCGGTCAGGTTGTTGCTCAATGGGTGGAGCGGATCCGCGACCAGGTGCAGAGCTTTGTCGAATTCGAAGGAAACAACGCGGCCATTATCGCCAATAATCTTGACTGGGCATCGAAGCTGGATGTGATCGGTTTTCTGCGTGACATAGGCAAGCATTTTTCGGTCAACACGATGATCCAGCGCGAGTCTGTCAAATCCCGGCTCGACCGGGAAGGTGAGGGAATCTCGTACACCGAGTTCAGTTATATGCTGCTTCAAGCCCTGGACTACCTGGAACTGGCGGACAGGTACGATTGCTCGCTGCAGATTGGTGGCAGCGATCAATGGGGCAACATCCTTTCTGGTATGGACCTGGTGCGGCGCAAGCTGAATAAGGAAAGCTACGCCCTTACGCTGCCGCTGATTACAAAAGCCGACGGGAGCAAATTCGGCAAAACGGCGGGGGGCGCAGTCTGGATCGACAGGGCGAAGACGTCGCCTTACAGCTTCTATCAGTTCTGGCTGAACACCGCAGATGCCGATGTGATCAATTATCTCAAGGTCTTCACGTTTGTCTCACTCGAGGAAATTGCCGAGGTTGCCCTCGGAATGGCCGAGTCGCCGCACCTTCGGGAGGCCCAGAAGCGCCTCGCGGAGGAGATGACGCGGCTGGTGCATGGTGAGGACGCGCTTTCGTCGGTGCTACGGATTACCCGGTGCCTGTTCGAAGGAGACCTGGAGGGGCTTTCGGAAGAAGACCTGGAGCAGCTGCATCTCGACGGTATGGACTGCACTGCCCTGGTTGGTGGTGGTTCAGGGCTGCTTGCCTGCCTCGTACAGGCAGAGCTTGCGTCGTCCAGGGGCGCGGCTCGTAAGCTGGTCGAAAGCGGAGGGGTGAGCGTCAATGGCAAGGTCCAGCGGGATGTCGAGCGGATCCTTGAGTGGAGCGACGCCCTTTTCGGGCGCTACTACCTTGTCAGGAGAGGCAAGAAGAAGTGGCATCTGCTCGTCCGCGACCGGGCGTAAGCAGCCCGGTTTGCTGGGCTTTGCGGGGCTCGGAAGCCGCCCTGAAATAATGTTTCGAAAGCGCTTGCGAAGGGAAAGCGCCTGCGTATAATACGCGTCCCTTGCCCTGAGCCTGAAGGTTCGGGGCCGCTCTTTAAAAGTTAGAGAACTGAACAAGCCATTCGTGTGGGTGCCTGTAATTCACCGATGGATGCGCGTCGCGAGGCGAAGTATCCATGGGAGTTACCAGCACTTATATATTGCTAGTAAATTCATTGAGCAGAAACCATCGATTGGTTGTGGTTCGGAGCCTCCTTCGGGAGAGTGCCGAACGGCAGCCGCAAACTCTAAAAACTGAAGAGTTTGATCATGGCTCAGATTGAACGTTGGCGGCAGGCTTAACACATGCAAGTCGAACGAGAAAGCACCTTCGGGTGTGAGTAAAGTGGCGGACGGGTGAGTAACGCGTAGGAATCTACCCAGTAGCGGGGGACAACTCCGGGAAACCGGTGCTAATACCGCATACGCTCCTTCTTTTGGTTAAGGGGGAGGAAAGAGGGCCTCTATTTATAAGCTCTCACTATTGGAGGAGCCTGCGTTGGATTAGCTAGTTGGTAGGGTAAAGGCCTACCAAGGCTACGATCTATAGCTGGTCTGAGAGGACGATCAGCCACACTGGAACTGAGACACGGTCCAGACTCCTACGGGAGGCAGCAGTGGGGAATCTTGGGCAATGGGCGCAAGCCTGAC
>JAHEEG010000086.1 GCA_024640825.1 Gammaproteobacteria bacterium | reverse complement strand
TCGACGTCCTCCAGCAGCCCGAAGAAATTCGGCTGCTGCACCACCAGCGCAACAGCGTCTGCATGCTGCTCAAGCGCTCCCTTGTCAATCCGACCGTCTTCGTCAACCGGGATGCTAGCCGTCTCAACACCCTGATTGCGAACGATGCTTTGCGTGGCCTGCCGATAGTTGGGATGCACCGACTCCGGGAGAAGAACGACCCTGGATCTGGCCTTGCGATTCGCGCGAACGGCCATGAGCACGGCTTCTGCAAGACCGGAGGCGCCGTCGTAAACCGACGCGTTGGAAACATCCATGCCGGTCAGCCGAGTCATCATGGTCTGATACTCGTAGATAAGCTGCAGCGTCCCCTGGCTGGCTTCTGCCTGGTAAGGCGTATAGGCGGTCATGAATTCGCCTCTCGCGGTCAGGTCCCAGACGGCGGAGGGGATATGGTGGTCATAGCAACCTGCGCCTAGGAAACAGATGCCGGGCTGATCGGCGGCCGCACGCTCCCCCAGGAGACGGAGCATCTCCATCTCGCTGACCCCGGGCGGCACTTTGTCGAGGGTTCCTGCCCGCAGGCGGGAGGGTATTTCATCGAAAAGCTCCTCGATGCTGTCTACACCAATTTCCGACAGCATCGCGCGCTCTTCCTCCGCGGTGTGCGGTATGAAAGGCATCTGATCGCTCCATGCGTGAATGTGTATTGCTGCAGGGCCATCAAGCCCGGCAGATGCGCCTACCTAGATCAGGGTCAGTGCTCGTCGCTTTCGCAGAACTCGGCGTAGCCTTCGGCATTCAGCAGGTCCGCGAGTTGGGAAACATCGTCGGGTTCGATTCTGAAAAACCAGCCATCGCCATAAGGGTCTTCATTTACGATTTCCGGCGCGTCCACCAGTGCCGTGTTGACCGCCAGCACCGTACCGGAGACCGGGGCGTAGATATCGGAGGCTGCCTTTACCGATTCCACCACGCCCGCCTCTTCCTGGGCGTTCACCTGCTGACCCAGCTCCGGGTGCTCAACGAATACCACGTCCCCCAGCGCATCCTGAGCATGATCCGTGATACCCACGCTGACGGAGCCGTCTTCTTCCAGACGTGCCCACTCATGGGTTCGGGCAAACTTCAAATCCGCCGGTATCTCACTCATTGAAGGTTCCGCTCCGTTGTGCTGAAAACCTGTGCCGGCGACCCCGGCATTTTTCTGTTCAAACGTCTCCCGACCGTCTTTCGATCATCATTCAAACGCCTTCTGCCCGCCGCGCACGAAAGGCGGCTTGACGATTCGAACGGGTAATAGCTTACCTCGGATGTCAACCTGGCACTCGCCGGTTGCAGCCCTGGGAAGCCTCGCCAGCGCGATACTGTACCCCAAGGTGGGAGAAAAAATACCACTTGTGACGACACCTTCGCCATGCGCCGTGAAGACTTTCTGGCCGGTTCGGAGCACACCTCGCTGCTCCAGAACGAGCCCGGTCAGCTTCTCATGCAGACCCGCCGCGCGAGCGGATTCCAGCGCCTGTCGACCCATGAAGCGCCGTGTTTTCGGCTCCCAGGCGATGGTCCACGCCAGATTGGAAACCAAAGGGGTTGTAGATTGGTCCATATCCTGGCCGTAAAGGTTCAAACCGGCTTCCAGGCGCAGAGTATCCCGCGCTCCCAGACCCGCGGGCTGCACCGCCTGTTCCTGAAGTCGCTGCCAGAGGGTTACGGCCTCGCTGCCGGGTAGCATCACCTCTACCCCATCTTCTCCCGTATACCCGGTACGCGCCACCATCCAGCCGTTGCGCTCAACCGCAGAAAAAGTCGCGAGGCCCTGCACGTCCGTCCAGCCGGTGGCGGAGGCAAATCGGCGAACAGCCTCAGGGCCCTGCACAGCGATCATGGCCAGCGCTCTTTCCGCAATCTCGGCACCCTCGTCGTTTCGCGCGGCGATCCAGTCCAGAACCTGTACTCTGGTGGCGGCATTCACCACCGCTCGGTAGCCCGTTTCCCGCCGATAGACAATCAGATCGTCGATAATCCCTCCCGCGTCATTGAGCAAAAGGCCATAAAGGGCCTTGCCCGTTTCGTGAAGGCGCCCGACGTCGTTGGCTACCAGCCGCTCGAGCAGCGCACGAGCAGCGGGTCCGTCGACATCCACCACGGTCATATGCGAAACATCAAACATGCCCGCGTGCTGACGAACCGCATTGTGCTCAGCAATCTGGGATCCGTAATGCAACGGCATGCGCCAGCCGGCAAAGTCGACCATTTTGCCACCGCAGGCAACGTGGGCAGCATACAGTGGCGTGCGGCGCGTCTGAGCACTACTACTAGACGGGGCTTCATTCATGTCGAGTCCTCGAGCAGCCGCGCATTGTAAAGATCCTGCGGAACATTCGCAGCAACCCACGCCTGCGCTTCCGCGACGACTGCCATCAGTGGCCGGACCCGCGGGCAAGCGGCCCGAGGCCCAGCGCTTCGCGGATGATCTGCCGCTTCAGCAGCGCCGACGAGTCGACCAAGCCCACGCCGAGATTCCGGACCCACTGCAAAAGAGGGTCGTTGCTGGAGTAAACCCTGCGCAGCGCCCCCATGATATCGACCATGAGCCGGCTGCGAACCCGACGGCGACGGGCAAACGCCAACCAGACCCCTGCCGCCCCGGGGTCAGCACCTGACGGCAGACGACCCAGCTCGTTGAAGAGATCACGCACATCCTCGAAGCCCAGGTTTGCCCCTAACCCGGCAAGCGGATGCAGTACTCGGCCGGCATCACCAATCAGCAGCACACGCGGCGCAGGATTAAAGCTCGCGGCGAGCATTTGCTGCAGCGGAAAGACCAACCGGCGATCAACCGCTTCCACCGCGCCCAGACAGCGCTCGGAAGCGGAGGCTATTTCCTGACAAAAGGCATCCTCGGAAAGCGCGGCGCGGCGCTCAGCCGACGCGGGCAGCTGCGACCAGACGACCGAACTCAGTTGAGGATGCCGTCCCGGCAGCAGAGCAAGCGGTCCATCGAGCAGAAAGCGCTGAAAAGCCGTACCACCATGTGGCTTCACCGTGCGTATGACCGTGGCCAGCGCATGATGTCCGGTGTCAAACGCTTCAACTGGTACGTCGAGCAGTTGCCGCACAGCAGAGCGGGCTCCATCGGCCGCAACGACCAGCCGGGCCTGGGCAGTTCGAGCATCCGCTGAGGCCCGCTGTCCCTGCTCTTTCAGGTGCAGCTTCATTGTCTCGTTTCCAGGTTCCAGGCCTACCAGCCGATCAGCCGCGCGAACAGTAATGCCGCCATGCGCTCTCAGTCGCTTCCATAGCGAGGCTACCAGCGGCCCGTTTTCCAAGATCCAGCCCAGCTCATGACGCTGGACCTCGGCCGCATCGAATTCGATGGAACGGGTACCCTGTTCCTCCCACACCCGCATGTGTGAGTAGGCAATCGCCTGCTGTTCCTGCCAGACACCCAGCTCGTCCAGCAGCGCCTTGGAGGCCGGCGAAACAGCAACGTTACGGATATCCATACCCAGCCGCCCCGGCTCCCATGCAGGCTCGGCGAGATCGAGGAGCAGCACGCGCCAACCGCGCAGAGCCGCGCCAAGGCCCGCAGCGGCCCCAACCAGACCACCGCCGACTATCGCAATATCGTGCAGATCCGTTGCAGAAACGCGATCATCTAACGGGGCACTCTCAGCCACGGCGGCGCCTCTTCATTGCTCGAGTCATGTCCGCCACGGACTTGGGCGCATCCGCCGTCAGCACCTCGTGCCCGTCGCGGGTAATGTGCACGTCATCTTCAATTCGAATGCCAACCCCACGCCAGCGCGGGGGCAGATGCGCGCTGGGCTCGCCGGGTGGTATGTAAATGCCCGGCTCTATGGTGAGCACCATACCCGCCTCGAGCTCACGCCAGGCACCTTCGACCCGATAGTCCCCCACGTCGTGAACATCGCTGCCCAGCCAGTGGGACGAGTTGTGAGGGCAGAACGCCCGATAGGCTTCGGTGCCTATGATCTCGTCCACATCCCCCGGCAGCAGCTTCAAGGCTACGAGGCCTTCGACCATGACCCGCACCGCGGCATCGTGAGGCGCCATGAAATGCTCACCCGGCTGGCAGCGCTCGATGGCCACACGGTTTGCTTCCAGGACGACCTCGTAAAGCGCTCTCTGAGACCGGGAAAACTCACCAGAAACAGGAAAAGTCCGCGTGACATCCGAGGCGTAGTGCTGGTACTCGCAGCCCGCATCGATCAGAACAAGATCGCCCTTTCGCAGCCGGGAGTTGTTCCGGGTGTAATGGAGAACGCACGCGTTGCTGCCGCCACCCACAATGCAGGGGTAAGCGGCAGTGCGCGCACCGTTACTGAGGAACTCGTGCACCAGCTCCGCCTCGAGGTCCAGCTCGCTGACTCCTGGTCCGCAAGCCCACATGGCTCGACGATGGGCAGAGCAGGTTATGCGCGCCGCCTCGCGCATGATATTGAGCTCCGCGGCGGATTTGTAGAGGCGCTGCTCGTGCAGCAGGTGATTGAGCGCCACAAACTCTCCAGGGGGAATCGAGCCGCCTGCCTCCCGCGCACGAATCATGTTTACCCAGTGCATCAACCTGTTGTCAAACTCCGGGTATTCTCCCAGATTGATGTAGATGCGCGCCCGGCCTTCCAGCATGCCGGGCAGAATTTCATCCATGTCGTTGACTGGAAACGCATCATCGATCTGCAGGGTATCCACAGCTCTTTCAGGACCTAACCGTTCGCCGTCGTAGAGTTCCGCCCGCGGCTCCCTCTCCCGGCAGAACAGGATCACCTGGCCGTGTTCGCGTCCCGGCACAAGAACCAGCACCGCATCAGGCTCGCCAAAGCCGGTGAGGTAGAAGAAGTCGCTGTCCTGTCGAAACAGATATTCGGTATCCCGATTGCGCACGCGAATTCCGGCCGCTGGAAGTACTGCGACCGAGTCCGGCGCCATCTGACTCATCAGCGCCTGCCTGCG
Organism: Gammaproteobacteria bacterium; assembly: GCA_024640825.1. GTDB lineage: Bacteria > Pseudomonadota > Gammaproteobacteria > Pseudomonadales > Azotimanducaceae > UBA7803. The sequence goes on along the minus strand of JAHEEG010000086.1, from coordinate 9,922 downwards.
GCGCTGATATTCAGTCGCCTTTATCGTCTGCGCCATAGGTCACAAGACTGCAAATCAAAAGCGCGCCCACCTTTACGAACTCCCGCAGCTCGATGTAGTCCGCTTCTGCCTGCTCGGCAAACGCGGCGTCGCCAGAGCCAGCATCAATGTTGGCGATCGCAGCGAAGTCTTCGAGTATTTCCCGCCCTTCCTCAGAAAGATCCGCCAACTCGCCCATACCACCGGCGGCGATGCCGGCGCCGAGCCCCGCCAGGAATCCCACGCACCATTGGCCCAGGGCTTCCAGACGCTGAACCAGGGGCTCGTCATCGTCCGGTAGCAGCGGCATGAATCGGAGGTCTTCGGAAAAAAACTCGTCGATACTCGCGTTCACCAGGTGCGAAACCGAGGCTTCATCGGTCAGAAGATCGACGCCAATGAGGTCAACAAGCTCCTGGAGCGGAAATTCCTCGCCGCCGCACGCAGCGACTCCACAGACGGCGCCATGCAGTTCGGCGACAGAGACCTCGTATGCGGCATCCAAGGCCAGCGCGGTTAGATCGGACAAGGAAAACTCGAGGAGACAGTTGAATTCCAGCGTATCCTAACAGAACTTCCCGACTTCACATGCCGGGCCTTTCAGCGCACACTACGCCTAAAGATAATTGTCAGGTACCCGCCATGACGAGTACTGAATGGTCAGCTCTGGAACAGAAAGTTTCAGAGATCATAGAACTCTGCGCGGTTCTCAGTCGAGAGAACAAAGCTTTGCGTGCACAGCAGCAGAACTGGACGACCGAACGAGCCAAACTGATCGAGAAAAACGAACTCGCAAAGAGCCGGGTCGAATCCATGATCACGCGACTGAAAGCACTGGAGCAGGATTGACGTCATGAGTGAAGCGCTTACAACCGTCAGCGTGAGGATTCTCGACAAGGAATATCAGGTCAGCTGCAGGCAGGACGAGGTGGACGCGCTCAGTGCCGCGGCCCGTCACGTGGACGGACAAATGCGCGAGATCCGTGAAGCCGGCAAGGTCTTTGGTCTCGATCGGATTGCCGTTATGACCGCCCTGAACCTGGCAAACGAGTTGCTGCAGAATCACAATGCGGTTACGAGCAGACAGAACGAAGCCGACGCCATCGTGAGATCTTTGAATGACCGGATAACCCGGGCACTCGGAGAGCACAAACAACTCAATCTCTGACCGTCGCCGCTTACCCTACGCTCAGCCTTTTGCTTTCTCTGTCAAGCCCCGGGACCCGGAAACTTTCCGCTATACTAAGCAAAGTCTCCTGGGGTGTTTGCCAGTTGGTGGTCGTCCTTGAGCCGTTAGAAAATAACCAGGGGGTCTAAGTCGAGACTGTCTGTGTGCATGTCCGACTCCGCTCAGTGCGGGTTGGGAAGCCTGTGACCTCGTCCGCGGCCTCCGCCTTGAGCCTTAACGGTTCAGGGCAAAACCGACAGCGGCATCTTGGGAGACGCTTCTTTCTGATCACCGGATCATAGCGGTCATGAGCGAACGCCAGGAACTTCGACGCCACTACCGTCGCAAGCGCAGGGCTCTGACGCCAGCAATCCGGAAGCTAAACGCCGAGGCGGTAGCAAAACATTTCTTCACCAGCGGCCTCGGGCTGCGGGCGCAAACCATCGGCGCCTACTTCGCCGAAGACGCGGAGCTCGACCTTTCCCCGCTGATCATCCGGCTGTTGTCCGCAAACAAGCGTCTCGCCATGCCGGTGGTTCGAGATGATGGGGTCATGGAATTCTATCGGTACAGGCGACATGGACGCCTGGTGCTCAACCGTTATGGCATACCCGAGCCGGCACCGGGCACGCCGTTCGTTTCACCATTGAGTATCGACCTGCTACTGATGCCGCTGGTCGCCTTCGATCGGTTCGGCGTGCGCCTGGGTATGGGTGCTGGCTTCTACGACCGGTTCCTCGGTCGTATCCCCGAAAAGCTCCGGCCGCTGCTGGTGGGCACGGCGCACGAGACACAGCGCTGCAAAGACCCTCTGCCCTATGAGGACTGGGACATCCCTTTAAACGGCATAATTACCGAAACCGGCTGGCAGCCCCTTCCGAACTAAGAGACGCATTAAGAGAAAAACAGACACCATGAGCGTGAGGAAGATCATCAGAATGGGGCACCCTGGCCTTCGCCGGGTTGCCCGAAAACTGCTCCCGGAGGAAATCGGCAGCGACGAGATACATCGTCTGGTCGCCGATATGATTGACACCCTGCACGACGCCGGTGGCATTGGTCTGGCGGCCCCCCAGGTGAACGAAAGCATACGCCTGGCAATCATCGAGATACCCGGCGGCCAGACCCGCTACGGCGAGATCCCCGCCATGCCTCTCACCGCTTTCGTCAATCCGGAAATTGAGATCATCAACGACGAAAGCGCCGGGTACTGGGAGGGGTGTCTGTCGGTGCCCGGCCTGCGCGGGTTCGTGATGCGCCCGCAACACATTCGTGTAAGGGCCTTGAATCTGCGCGCCGAAAAGCTGGAGCTGGAACTGCGGGGCTTCCTCGCAACCGTTTTTCAGCATGAATTCGACCATCTCGACGGGCGCCTGTACATCGACCACATCCAGGATCCTGTCAAGCTGGCATTCGAGGAAGAGTACGAACGCTACATATTGCCGAACGAACCGGCGGCCGACGAGAGTCAGCGCAGGAACAGCTGATACGCCGGGTTCTCGGTCTCCTCCCAGTAACGATAGCCGACACGCTTCAGGTACGCAGCCAGCGTCCTGCGATCACCGGCATCACCTTCGAACCCCACCAGCACGCGACCCCAGGCGGCACCGTGGTTGCGATAGTGGAACATGGTTATGTTCCACTCCGTACCCAGCACCGACAGGAAGCGCAGCAGGGCCCCCGGCCTTTCCGGAAACTCAAAGCGATAGAGGATCTCGCTTTTGCCACTCAATCTGCGCCCGCCCACCATGTGCCGAACATGAAGCTTAGCTGCCTCGTTGTCGGTCATATCCTCGACCCGATAGCCGGCCCCGGCCAGGGTGTTGAGCAGCGCTGCACGGTCTTCGGGAGCCGCAATTTTCATGCCGACGTAGACATGGGCTTCTGCGTCCGACGCGTAGCGATAGTTGAACTCGCTGACGGACCGCTTCCCCAGTGCGTTGCAGAAACGGCGAAAGCTGCCCCGTTTTTCCGGGATCGTGACCCCCAGGATAACCTCCCGCTGCTCGCCTAACTCGGCGCGCTCCGAGATGTGACGCAGCCTATCGAAGTTCACGTTGGCGCCGCTCACCACCGCAACGAGTTTCCTGTCGACCAGCGACTTCGCCTCTACGTACTTCTTCATGCCCGCCACGGCCAGCGCACCCGCCGGTTCGGCTATGGAGCGGGTATCGTCAAAGAGGTCCTTGATGGCGGCACATATTTCATCGGTAGTCACGGTAACCACTTCATTTACGCAAGCTTTGGCGACCTTGAAAGTCTCCCGGCCAACCTGAGCTACGGACACACCATCGGCAAAGAGGTCGAGGCTCTCAAACGGCAGCTTCACACGCCGACCCGCTGCCATGGCTGCTGCCAGGCAGGCGGAGCCTTCTGCTTCCACGCCTACAATGCGGGTCCTCGGGGAAAGATACTTCACATAGGCAGATATACCGGCAACGAGACCACCGCCACCGACAGGTACGAAGATGACATCAGGGCTGCCAGAATGCTGATTCATTATCTCCATACCTACCGTGCCTTGACCCGCTATCACGTCCATGTCGTCGAACGGATGCACGAACACATAACGCTCTTTCTCGGTCAACTCAGCGGCAAGAGTAGCAGCATCGTCGAAAGAGTCGCCGTGAAGAACGATTCTGGCGCCAAGACCGCGCACCGCGTTGACCTTGATGCTCGGCGTGTTCCGGCCCATGACGATGGTGGCTTTGATGCCAAGATGCCGCGCCGCAAGCGCCACGCCCTGGGCGTGATTTCCAGCAGAGGCTGCTATCACGCCTTTAGCCTGCTCGTCCGGGGACAGCTGAGCGATCTTGTTGTACGCACCACGAATCTTGAAGGAAAAGATGGGCTGAAGGTCTTCCCGCTTGAGGGTCACCGGACATCCAAGGCGCTGGGAAAGGTTGCCCGCTGGCTGCAGGGGCGTCTCGACGGCTACGTCGTAAACTTTGGAAGAGAGAATTTTCTTTACGTACTTTTCCAGCATGGGTAGGGTCGTGCTCGGAGTTGGCACCAGCCGATGGGGTGCGTCAGGAGGGCGCTAGTATGAAGCAAGACGAGATGAAAGCCAGCGCGGCAAGGGCGGCTCTTGCCTACATCGAACCAAGGCTCGGCCGCAAAAGCATCGTCGGTATCGGCACCGGCTCCACCGCCAACCTGTTCATCGATGCCCTGGCGGAAGTAAAGCACAAGTTCGACGCAACGGTCGCGAGCAGCGACGCCAGCGCCGATCGCCTTAGAAGCCACGGCCTGACCGTGCTCGATCTCAACGCTGTTTCGGAAGTCACCGTATACGTGGATGGGGCGGACGAGGTGAATCCCCAGCGCGCGCTCATCAAGGGCGGTGGCGGCGCACTTACCCGGGAGAAAATCGTCGCAGCGTCCGCCGACAAGTTTGTCTGCATCGTCGACGAATCCAAGATGGTGAACCTGCTCGGCAGCTTCCCTCTGCCGGTGGAGGTAATCCCCATGGCTCGCGGCCTGGTGGGCAGAGCCCTGCGAAAGCTTGGCGGCTACCCGGAACTCCGGGAAGGCTTCATCACCGACAACGGGAACCTGATCCTGGACGTGCACGAGTTGAGCATCGAAGAGCCCTGGAAGCTGGAGACGCAGATCAACAACATCGTCGGCACCGTATGCAACGGCATTTTCGCCGCCCAGGCCGCGGATGTGGTTTTCGTCGCCGGGGCTGAAGGCGTACGTCAGCTGTAACTCAGCGTACCAGCAGCTTGCCCGGGTTCATGACCTGCCCGGGGTCAAGAACCTGCTTGAGCGCCCGCATGACGGCCAGCTCTTCACTGCTTCTGGAATAGGCCAGAAAATCCCGCTTCAGAAGCCCGACGCCGTGTTCAGCCGAGATACTGCCGTTCCGGAACGCGACACGCTCAAAAATTCGAGGGCTGATCTCGTGACAGCGCTGAAAGAACGTTTCAGCAGTTAGGTTGTTGGGCTTTAGGATATTCAGGTGGAGGTTGCCATCGCCGATGTGCCCGTACCAGCAGACCTCGAAATCAGGGTAGTTTTCCTGAACGAGAGCATCCACCTCGTCGAGAAAATCAGGCATCTGCGAAACGCGAACGGCAAGATCGTTCTTGTAAGGCGTATAATCGGCGATGCTTTCGGAAATACCCTCGCGCAACTGCCACAGATTCGCCGCCTGGGCCTGAGATTGGCTGACCACGCCATCCTGCACCCAGCCCTCGTCAACGCAGGCTTCAAAAGCTTGAAGGGCTAATTCCATCGCGCTTTCGTCGAACTCAAGGAGCGCGTAAAACGCGGCTTGTTCCGCAAGCGGGCGCGGTAGCTCTCTATGGGCTGTGACCTTCTTCAGTGCAAGCTCCGAAAAGAATTCGAACGCTGAAAGCGTTAGCGCGCTCTGGAAGCGACCCAGAACCGCTAGAACATCGCGAAAGCGATTGACCCCCAGAACCATGACCAGCTGTGGTCCAGGAGGCGCAGTTAATCGAATATCCGCCTCGACAATAAACCCAAGCGTTCCTTCAGAACCAACAAACAGGTGCCGCAAATCGTACCCCGTGGCGTTCTTGACAAGTCCATGATTGCAATCAAGCAGCGCTCCACTGCCGGTCACCACCCGCAGACCTGCCACCCAGTCTCGCGTCAGCCCGTAGCGAATAACTTTTATGCCTCCCGCGTTTGTCGCTATGTTTCCACCGATTTGGCTCGACCCAGAAGAGGCAAAATCCACGGGATAGAACAGCCCCTGCTCTCCAGCGTATGTCTGCAACGCCTGAGTCACCACGCCAGCCTGGCAGGTGACGAGGCGGTCCGCGGGTTCGAAATCCAGAATGCGGTTCATACGATCAAAAGACACCACCACTTCCCCGTTGCTGGCGACCGCACCGCCGGACAGACCTGTCCGGCCGCCGGAAGGAACTAAAGAGAGGCCTTCACGGTTGGCCAGCTGGACGAGCCGGATCACGTCATCCGTGGACTCGGGAAACACCACCGCGCTGGGCGCCACGGGAAAGCTGCGTGTCCAGTCCACCCCCCAATGCTGCAGGCTGTCGGCATCCCGGCGTATCTGTTTCGAGGAAAGGCATTCATCCAGAGCCTGGGTCATTTTCGCGTTACCTGCTGTGGTGCCTGCTAGTATAAGCGCGCTGTTCACCAACGGATGCAGGCGTACCGACAGATAATGCACAAGACTTCGTTCGACAAAGACAAGATCAAGATTCTTCTTCTGGAGGGTGTGCACGCTTCCGCCATGGAGAATCTGGTTGGCGCCGGCTACAGAAACGTAACCGCGCTTTCTCGAGCGCTTCAAGGCGCTGAGCTGGCCGACGCTTTGAGCAACGTGCACATGCTGGGCATACGATCTCGAACCCAGCTCGATGCCCGGGCGATCGAACTGGCCCCCCGGCTCATGGCAGTGGGGTGCTTCTGCATCGGGACCAACCAGGTTGCCCTGGACGCGGCGACGTTGGCAGGCGTGCCTGTTTTCAACGCGCCCTATTCCAATACCCGCAGCGTGGCTGAACTCGTGCTGGCAGAGTCGATCTTGCTGCTGCGCGGCGTACCGCGGCAGAGCATGCAGATGCACCGGGGTGTCTGGCAGAAATCCGCACGTTCATCCTTCGAGGTCAGGGGCAAGACGCTGGGAGTCGTCGGTTACGGCAACATCGGCTCCCAACTGGGTGTGCTGGCCGAAGGGCTCGGCATGAACGTGATTTTCTATGACGTGGTACAGAAACTGAATCTGGGCAATGCCCGCCAGGTCGGCACCTTGAACGAGCTTCTCGAGAGCGCGGATGTAGTAACCCTTCACGTGCCGGCGACGCAGCAAACTCGCAACATGCTGGATGCGGACGCCCTGGATCGAATGCAACCGCATGCTGTGCTGGTCAATGCGTCCAGAGGCAACGTGATAGACCTGGATGCGCTGGCCTCCCGCCTGCAGGCGGGAACGTTACAGGGCGCCGCTATCGACGTGTTTCCCGAGGAGCCAAAATCCAACGAAGAGCCCTTCGTCTCGCCGCTGAAAGGTCTTGAGAATGTCATACTCACACCGCACATCGGGGGCAGCACCCAGGAAGCTCAAGCCAACATCGGCCTGGAAGTTTCGGAGAAGCTGATCCGCTACAGTGACAACGGCTCTACCCTCTCAGCGGTGAACTTTCCCGAAGTATCCCTGCCGGAACATCCGGGTCAGCACCGGCTTCTTCACATACACGAGAACGTGCCCGGAGTAATGTCGGCAATCAACCAGGTGCTTTCGGAATCCAGCGTCAACATCGCAGGCCAGTATCTGCAGACCAACAACAGCATTGGCTACGTGGTGATGGACCTCGACGCAGAGTACAGCGGTGAAATCCTGAATCTGTTACGAGCCGTAAAAGGAACCATCAGGACCCGGGTCCTGTTCTGAGCTGCTCATCGATCGCCTCAAAGATCCTCGCGCGAATGCTCGGAGATTCATTGACCAGGTGATGTCTGGCCTCGGGTATATAGAAAACCTGCGGCTGAAAAAGGCGACTGATCACCTTGATGTTGTACCGCCAGTCAACGGTCCGATCCGCATGACCCTGCACCACCAGCGGCGCTATGTCGCTGGGAGCGTGAGATTCGAAGCGCCGCTTCCACGCCAGCATCGCGGTGACCCATTGAACCGGAAGCACCCGGGCCTGAAGTGGATCACGTTCTCTAAGGAACTCGAGAAACGCTTCGTTTTCCGCGTTGCTGGTGAACGTTCGGGGCCGTTCCGTTATGAAGCGGCGGGCGACTTCATAAACCAGCCTGTTGACCGGCCAAAGATAGGGTCTTACCAGCGGCGCCAGCAGCACGACTTTGGCGAACGGCATCGTTTCCCGGCTGTAGCCGTTGGACAGCAACCAGTCCATTGCAATCGCTCCGCCCGTGCTTTGCCCAAACAGGTACCAGGGCTGCGGCAGGTGCTCGCCCAGCGCGGCCAGACAGGCGTCGAAGGCATCGACATAGTGCTGAAAAGTTTCGATCGTCGCCGGCACACCCGTGGACAGCCCGTGTCCTGGCAGGTCAAAAGAAAGTACCGCCAGACCCTTGTCGATGAGGTATCGAAGCAGGTGACCGTACAGACCAGTGTGATCGAAATAACCGTGGATGACTACCGCGGTGCCCGACGCACCGGCAGGTACCCAAAGATGGGCGGCAATCTGATGGGACGGCGAAGAGACCGCGCCGAAATGGTGAGCCAGGCCGGGGAACTCTTCGCTGAAATGGATGTTGTAGTGTCGCAGATACGCGTCTTCTTCCGGAGTGAGCGCAAACGGCTCGCCAGGCGCTATGGGTCGAAGCCCGGCCCTCAGCGACTCGATCTGGAAGTCGTGGGGTTCGGTACTCACCTGATCCGGTCAGTTGACCACCGGATTGAGCTGACCGCTGGCATAGCGCTCGTACATGTGCTCGAGGGCAACGGGCCTGATTTTTTCCGCCCAGCCAGCCGTGCCGAAGGCCTCGTAGCGCGACTTGACCACTTCCTTCATGGCCTTGGTCGTCTCGGACAGATACTTCCGGGGATCAAATTCCGAGGGGTGCGCAGCAAGGAACTGACGGATCGCCGCCGTGGACGCCAGCCGCAGATCGGTGTCGATGTTGACCTTGCGGACGCCGTGGCGGATGCCTTCCTGAATTTCCTCCAGAGGTACCCCGTAGGTTTCAGGGATTTCTCCGCCGTATTCGTTGATCAGCTTCAGCAGATCCTGAGGAACCGATGAGCTGCCGTGCATGACCAGGTGGGTATTGGGAAGTCGGCTGTTGATCTCCTTGACGCGGTCTATGGCCAGAATGTCACCGGTGGGCGGACGGCTGAACTTGTAGGCCCCGTGGGAGGTGCCAATGGCGATGGCAAGCGCGTCTACGCCCGTTTTCTTGACGAAGTCGGCCGCCTGTTCCGGGTCGGTAAGCAACATGTCCATTGACAAAGTGCCCTCGGCCCCCACGCCGTCCTCTTCTCCAGCGGTTCCCGTTTCCAGGGATCCCAGGCAACCCAGCTCACCCTCCACCGAAACGCCGCAGGCGTGCGCCATCTCTACAGCCTGCCGGGTGATCTCCACGTTGTACTCGTAGCTGGCCGGCGTCTTCTGATCTTCCTCCAGCGAGCCGTCCATCATAACTGAGGAAAAACCCAGCTGAATTGAGCGCTGACACACGGCGGGCGAGGCTCCGTGGTCCTGGTGCATGACCACCGGAATGTGGGGAAACTCCTCGATCGCAGCGAGGATGAGATGCCGCAAAAAGGTGGGTCCTGCGTACTTCCGCGCGCCAGCAGACGCCTGCACGATTACCGGACTGGAAGTCTCGTCAGCACCTTCCATGATGGCCCGCATCTGCTCAAGATTATTGACGTTAAAGGCGGGCACCCCATACCCGTTCTCCGCCGCGTGATCCAGAAGCTGTCGCATGCTGATAAGGGCCATAGTTCACCTCTAAGCTGATGTGTAGATTTTCAGTCTTCCGCCCGGCTGGCGAGTACGGCCACAGCGGGCAGTGTTTTTCCCTCGACGAATTCGAGGAACGCGCCACCTCCCGTGGAGATGTAGGAAACACCTTCGCGGACCTCGTACTTGTCTATCGCAGCCAGAGTATCGCCGCCACCGGCGATTGAAAATGCTGAGCTTGTAGCTATGGCTTCCGCCAATATCCTCGTCCCTTCGCCGAACTGGTCGAACTCGAAGACCCCGACGGGCCCATTCCAGAGTATCGTCCCCGCATCCGCCAGACGAGCCGCCCATTGGCGGG
>JAHEEG010000012.1 GCA_024640825.1 Gammaproteobacteria bacterium | reverse complement strand
CCTGCAGGACATCCGGCAGCGGAAAATCCATTTTCCCGATGATACGGTGCTGGTCGGTGATGAGGTCACGCCGAGCATGCTGGCCAATATTCCGGCAGGCAAGCTGAAGGGCATTGTGTCCGTTCGGGGATCAGGCAACTCTCACGTGGCCATTCTGGCCCGCGCTTTGGATGTGCCTGCGGTAATGGGTGCCGTGGATTTGCCCATTGTCGAGCTGGAGGGTAGAGACCTCATCGTCGATGGCTTTTATGGAGAGGTCTTTCTCAATCCTTCGAGCAGGCTCTCGAGAAGCTACGATTCTCTCATCCTTGAGGAGCGTGAATTTTCCAGGGAGCTGGAAGATCTCAAGGATCTGCCGACGGTGACGCTGGATGGCTACCGTACTTTGCTCTTCGTCAACATTGGACTGCCTGGAGATATTTATCGTTCCCTGGACCGGGGTGCGGAAGGCATCGGCCTGTTTCGAACGGAAGTGCCCTTCATGGCTCAGGACAGGTTTCCCTCTGAAGAGGAACAGCGGGTCCTCTACCACGAACACATGGTGGCTTTCGAGCCGCGGCCGGTCACGATGCGCACTCTCGACATCGGGGGTGACAAGGCCCTCTCCTATTTCCCCATCCAGGAGGACAATCCCTTTCTCGGGTGGCGCGGCATCCGGGTCACTCTGGACCACCCTGAAATCTTCATGGTTCAGGCGAGGGCGATGGTGAAGGCCAATGCCGGACTGCGCGGCCTGCTGCGTATCATGCTGCCCATGGTGTCCAACGTAGACGAGCTGGAGGAAGCCAAAGCGCTGGTGCATCGGGCCTATATCGAGGTACTGGAGGAGGGGGTACAGGTCAAAGAACCCCTGGTTGGCGTGATGGTGGAAGTACCCGCAGCTGTCTATCAGGCCCGCGACTTGGCACGGCGGGTGGATTTCATGGCTGTGGGGTCTAACGATCTTACTCAGTACATGCTTGCGGTTGACCGGAATAATCCCCGGGTGGCGGATCTCTATCAGGAAACGCACCCGGCGGTGCTCACCGCGCTGCGAGAGGTTGCCCGGGCGGCCCATCTGGAAAACACCGACATTGGCATTTGCGGCGAGCTGGCGGGGACTCCAGTGGGCGCGGTGCTGCTGATGGCCATGGGTTACCAGGTGCTGTCCATGAACGCCACGAATCTGCCAAAGGTCAAATGGGTGATCCGCAACATCCGGCGGAGAGACGCTCGCCGCATGCTCGCGCGGGTACTGCGGATGTCCTCGGAGGCGGAAGTGCAGAACTTCATGCGAAATCAGCTTGTCAAAGCCGGCCTCGGGCGGGTGGTACCGTCCTATCACGCCTGAACGGGATCCGAGGCGCAGCGGCGATTCCTACACCACTTTAGAAAGACCCCCATCCATGTTGATGGCGCATCCGGTGATATAGGAAGCGGCCTCCGATGCCAGAAACAGCGCGAGGTTTGCCGCTTCCGGCGCTTCGCCCATTCGACCCATCGGCAGCCTGCTGCCTGCTGTCGCGACGAACGCCTCGAAGCTCTGGCTGCCGTCGCTGGCGTCGAACATGCGTCTGATCTGGTCGCTCTTGATGAAGCCGATCAGCATTGCGTTAACCAAAATGTTGTGGGGAGCGCCCTCGCTTGCCATAACTTTCGATAGGGCCATACCCGCGGCTCGGGACACCGAGGTGGGCGCTGTGTTGGCGCCCGGCGCTTTTGCAAAAACGTTCAACAGATTTATGATGCGACCCCAGCGCTGGGTTTTCATGTGGGGCCATACCAGGCGTGACAGGCGAATGGCCGCAAACAGTTTAAGGTCAATGTCCGCCTGCCAGTCTTCATCGGTTATGGATTCGAAAGGGCGGGTCGCGGACTGCCCGGCATTGTTAACAAGAATGTCCACATCCCCAAGCTTCGCCACCACTTCAGCGTGGGTTGCCTGCACCTGAGCAGCATCGGTGACATCGCAGGGGAAGGTGGCTGCCTGCGCGCCGTCGGGGGCCTCCAGCGCCAGGATTTTAGCCCTCGCTTCCTCGAGGGGCTCTCTGCGGCGTGCCAGAAGAGCCACGCGCCCGCCTGCCTGGTAAAAGGCCTCCGCAGTGGCAAGGCCCAGACCGAGACTGCCACCGGTGATGATTGCGGTTTTCCCAGCAAGACTGATATCCATGGACCGTTGCTCCCTTCTTCGCTGTCGATAGACAGCCGTTTAAGCCAGATTGAACTCGAACTCGCTGCGGTCGCCGGGCACGCCTTTTGGGCCGTATTCCTGCTCGGCGAAGCGTACTCGGTGCGTACCGATTATCACCGCGGTGCTCGCTCGCGTGCCGTATTCATCGCTAGCAATGAAGCACGGCGCGACCTGGCGCTCCAGCGCCAGCGGCCTGCCACGGCGGGGCAGGTCGTGGTCGGCGGGTACCCATCGATCTGCCAGCAGCGAAATCAGAGAATCCGTTGACACGCCGGACTTCAGAGCCGAAGTCAGCGCGCGACAGCCGCGGGTCACTTTCGGCCAGTCGGCCCCCAGCTCGGCGTTTGCCAGTCCGTACACGCCGGGCGCGAGTACCCGGGTGACGCCGCGATTCGACGTGTATACCAGCCGTTCACCGTCCCACAGCAGCAGGTTGAATCCGCGATAGTCCAGACCCTGCAGGTGATGGGCGAAGTCGTCGGCGTCGCGGCCGAAGCTCAGGAACCTTTCGGGCAGGCGACCCCTGGAAAGGGGCGCCTCGCTGGGTCCTTCCTCTGCGAAGTTGGTAACAGTTGCGAAGCTGCCGCTGCGGTTTACGCCCAGCCAGGTGCCGCCAGCGGAGAGGTCGCGGCCAGCCAGCACTCCGGGGTTGTCCTCCCAGTAATGTGCGCTATGTGCGGGTCGAGCGTACAATTCGTCACGGTTTGCCGCCACTACCAGACGATTTTCTGATCTCGGGTCGTAAGCGAAAAGCACAAGGCACATAGTGTTTCCGATGGGGGTTTCCGTAGCTTCCTTTCATGCCCGATCAGCGGGTGCTGAAAGTTTAACAGAGGACCATTGAAGGATATTGCCGGTGCAACACCCCCATTACCCCGATATCGATCCCATCATCGTTTCCCTCGGCCCGGTGGCCGTACGCTGGTACGGGCTGACCTATCTGGCGGCCTTTGTGCTGTGCTGGTGGCTCGGCAACCGGCGAGCTGATCGACCGGACAGCGGGTGGAACCGGCAGGAGGTGTCGGACCTGGTGTTTTTCGGCGCTATTGGTGCGGTCCTTGGCGGGCGAGTGGGGTACACGCTGTTTTACGGATTCGAGCAGCTGCTGCGTGATCCGCTGTTTATTCTACGTATCTGGGAGGGCGGCATGTCTTTTCACGGCGGCCTGCTGGGCTGCCTGCTCGGACTGTGGTGGTTCGGTCGCAGTACCGGGCGACAGTTTCTCGAGGTGAGCGACTTCGCCGCACCGCTGGTTCCTCTCGGTCTCGGGTTCGGGCGTCTTGGAAATTTTGCCAACACCGAGTTGCCGGGGCGCGCTACCGATGCCGTCTTCGGTCTGATATATCCCTGCGCGGCAGACGCGATTCGGGCCATCAATCCGGTCTGCCTCGGGGAGTGGGAGTCGTTCGCCCGACATCCCTCACCCCTCTACCAGGCATTTTCAGAAGGCCTGGTTCTCTTCGTTGCGATCTGGCTGTTTTCGGCACGAAAGCGACCGGTGGGAATGGTATCCGGTGCGTTCCTAGGCTGCTACGGCGTGCTGAGACTCTGTACGGAGTTCTTCCGTCAACCTGACAGTCACCTCGGCTTCATCGCCTTCGACTGGCTTACCATGGGGCAACTGCTATCGCTCCCCATGTTTATCGCTGGTATTCTGCTGATGGTTTTCGCGCGCAAGAACAGCAGCATCCGCAGCTCATGAAACAGTATCTAGATCTCATGCGGCACGTGCGTCAGCGCGGCGTCTTCAAGGGCGATCGTACCGGCACCGGCACCTACAGCACCTTCGGCCAGCAGATGCGATTCAATCTGCAGGACGGTTTTCCTCTGGTGACCAGCAAAAAGATGTTTCTCAAGGGTATCATTCACGAACTGCTCTGGTTCCTGCAGGGCAGCACCAACATCAGATATCTGCAGGATCACGATGTGCATATCTGGGACGAGTGGGCAGACGAGCATGGCGAGCTGGGGCCGGTATATGGCTCTCAGTGGCGATCCTGGCCGGGTCCCGATGGCAGCACCATCGACCAGATCAGCCGCCTGGTGTCGGACATCAGGACGAACCCCGACAGTCGACGTCTCATCGTCAGCGCCTGGAATGTGGCTGAGGTCGATCAGATGGCTCTGCCGCCCTGTCATACGCTGTTCCAGTTCTACGTGGCCGAAGGTCGGCTATCCTGCCAGCTGTATCAGCGCAGCGCCGACATTTTTCTCGGGGTGCCGTTCAACATCGCCTCCTACGCACTGCTCACGCTGATGATCGCTCAGGTCTGTGAGCTGGAGGCTGGCGATTTCGTGCATACCTTCGGCGATGCCCACCTGTACGCCAATCACCTCGAGCAGGCGGACAGGCAGCTTCGCCGCGAGCCGCTGCCGCTGCCCACCATGCATCTCAACCCGGACGTCAGAGATATTTTCGGCTTTCAGTACGATGACTTCACGCTCAGCGGCTACCGCTGCCACGGGGCTATCAAGGCTCCCATCGCGGTCTAGCGGGGTGGAGATATCGCTGATTTGGGCCATGTCGCGAAACCGGGTCATCGGTCGGGGCAACGGGCTCCCCTGGCGGCTGCCGAAGGACATGCAGTTCTTCATGACTTCCACAATGGGACACCCGGTTATTATGGGGCGCAAAACCTTTGAATCGATGAAGGCTCCCCTGCCGGGCCGGACCAATATCGTCGTTACTCGAAATGACGAATACCGGCGAGAGGGCATTCGGGTAGCGGCGGATCTGGCTACCGCGCTGACCATTGCCCGGGAGCAGTGCCGCGCTGACGGTGTGGACGAGGTCTTCATCGCCGGGGGGGCCGAGATATATCGGGCCGCGCTGGCGCTGGCGACGCGTCTCTATGTGACCGAGGTAGATGCGGACATCGAGGGAGACACTTTCTTCCCCGAGTTTGACTGGCGGCCATGGCGCAGGTTGAGCAGCGAGCACTATCCCGCGGACGCCAGCCACAGCTGCCCTTTCAGCATCTCGGTCTTCGAGCGAGCCTAGCTGATCCCGCCGCTGCCAGTGATGCTTCACAGATGACTGAAATAGCCGTGGCAATCTGTGTGAACCCGATGTCCGGCAGGGACGTCCGTCGCCTCGCCGCAAGGGCCACAAACATGACCCACGAGGCGAAGCGCGACATCGTCGCGCGGGTTGCAGCGGGTGCTGACGCGCTCGGAGCCACAGATATATTCGTCACCCGAGAGCCCTTCCAAATTGCTTCGGCGGCGCTGGAGCATATGTCGTTGAAGGCCCGGGTACACATCCTTGAACCGGCCATACGCAATACCGCTGAGGATACCGAAACGGCTGTCGACGCTTTCCTTGAAGCCGGGTGCCGCACCCTGGTCTCCCTGGGCGGAGATGGTACCAACCGAGCTGTCGTTCGTGCCCTCGGCTCTCGCGCAGACGAAGTGCATCTCATTCCTCTCTCCACCGGCACCAACAATGTTTTTCCGGTTCTGGCGGAGCCAACCATCGCGGGAATGGTGGCTGCGCTGCAGGCTGCTGGCGTTCTGAATGAGCCCTCTTTGAAGCGGCGCGCCAAAGTTCTGCGCGTCGGCGGTACCGGTCGACATGGACAGCCGGTGCGCGACTTGGGGCTGATTGATGGCGTGCTGCTGCGCAACGATCACGTAGGCAACCTTCTGCCGTTTGATGCCGAGCGTATCGATCGCATGCTGCTTACCCGGGCGGAGCCCGACGCTGTGGGCATGTCCCCCATCGGCGGGCTGCTGGAAGTGGTGGAGGAAACGGACGATTTCGGTCTGCTCGTGCAGATGGGAAAGGGCGTGCGATTTGCTGCGCCCCTGTCCCCCGGATTGTTCAGAGAGGTGGAGGTGGCCAGCGTGACCCGGGTTGCTTTTGATGTTGCCGTGCCGTTTCCCGGGCCGGGCGTGCTGGCGCTGGATGGAGATCGTGACCACAAAGTTCCCGACGGCCGCGCCCTGCACCTTACCGTCCGGCGGGACGGGCCCTGGGTACTCGATCTCGCAGCCGCCATGCGTTGGGCTGTGGCCCAGGGTATCATTGCCGCTTTCCCGGAGAGCGAGCAATCGCCATGATCGTCAAACCCAGAATTCGCGGCTTCATCTGCACCACCGCGCATCCCGACGGCTGCGCAGCCCACGTCAATGAGCAGATTCAGTACGTCCGCGATCAGGGCGCTGTTGACTGTGGTATCAGGAACGTTCTCGTGCTCGGCGCTTCCGGCGGCTACGGTCTGGCGTCGCGGATCCTCGCTGCCTTCGGCAACAATGCGGCCACCCTGGGCGTGTCTTTCGAAAAACCACCCACTGAGAACAAGACGGCTACCGCAGGCTGGTATAACAATGTGGCGTTCGAGACGGCGGCTCACGAGGCGGGTCTGTATGCCAAGAGCCTGGACGGCGACGCCTTTTCTGACGAGATGAAAGCCACAGTGGCGGAAACCATCAAGGCTGACATGGGCCAGATCGATATGCTCGTCTACAGCCTGGCCGCGCCGGTGCGGCAGCATCCGCGAACCGGCGTCCTGCACCGTTCGGCCATCAAGCCCCTGGGCGATCCGGTACACATCAAGACCCTCAACGTAGACAAGGGCCTGGTGCACGAGGTCGACCTGGAACCTGCCAGCGATGAAGAAACGGCAAATACGGTAGCTGTGATGGGGGGAGAAGACTGGGAATTGTGGATTGACGCGCTGATGGATGCGGGCGTGCTCGCTCCCCGTTTCCGCACCCTGGCTTTTACCTACATCGGCAGCGACCTGACCTGGCCCATTTACTGGGAAGCCACCCTGGGCAAGGCCAAAGAAGACCTGGATCGCGCTGCCATAGCGATAGGCGAGAAGCTGGCGGAACTGGATGGCGAAGCCCGGGTGGCTACCCTGAAAGCCATAGTTTCTCAGGCCAGCTCGGCGATCCCCGTTGTGCCGCTGTACGCATCGCTGCTGTTCCGTGTCATGAAGGACAAAGGCGTGCACGAAGACACCATTGCCCACATCTACCGATTGTTCCGCAGCCAGCTGTGCAGCGGGTGTGACATGCGTCTGGACGACGCGGGACGGATTCGCATGGACGATCTGGAGCTTGCCGATGACGTACAGCAGGAGGTCAAACGCCGCTGGCCCCTGGTAACGTCGGAAAATCTGGGCGAGCTGGCGGACCTGGAAGGCTTCAGGGAAGACTTTCTCAAGATCTTCGGCTTTGGCATCCAGGGTGTGAACTACGAAGCCGACCAGGATCCCAAAATGGGCCGTTGACTCACGGTTGAATCAGACCGCGCTGCTTCGGCGCGGGCCCACGGGCAGGCAAGCTGCCCGTATGGCCAACCGCAACCTCTATCACCGGGCGCGCCCATTCCGATTCGGTTGCTACTGGGCGACCGCTTGCATCTGCCTGCTCCTGCTCGAAACCCACCGGCCCTGGTGGCAACTTGTTGTTGTGGCCGTTTTCTTTGCGCTCTGGCCGGTGCTGGAACTTCGCCTGACCCGGAGCGCGGCAAAGGCCGCCGATGTCTCGGCCGCCCTTTACACGGTATTCTACTGCGCTGAATGTGCCGTCACCGGGGCGGTGCTCAGTTGGGCCAGCTTGCCACCACTCGCATCCGCTACGGGGGTCGTCGCGCTGCTGGCCGGAGCAGCGGCCCAGGCGGGCTCGCGACTTCTCATCATGGCCTTGCCCGCGCTTTGTCTCGGGCTGCTGATGGGCGCCGCTGTTTCCACCGGATTGGCGACCGGCTCCACCAGCTGGGCTGATGGGGTGAGTGTGCTTGTTCTGCTGAGCTTCAGCGTGTCGCTGGCGGATCTCAGCTTTCGCCAGACGCTGCGACTGAATGCCCGGCGGCGTGCGCTCGCCAGCCGATCAGCGGCGCTGGAGAAGCTGAACAACCGTCTGGAGAACTACATTCCACAGAGCCTGCGATTGCGCCTGCACCAGTCCCCGGATGGCCCGGATGGCCCGGATGGCCCGGATGGAAGGTGCTTTTGGGAAAGGCGCTGGCTGACCGTGGCGTTCGTGGACCTCGTGGGATTTACCCGGTTGGTCGAGCAAAGCGAAGCCGAGGCGCTGGCGGAGGTTCTCAACGAATACCTTGAGGCGCTGGCCGGCACGGTAGCGTGTCAGCGTGGCGAGATCTCCAAGCTCATGGGGGACGGCGTGCTGGTGGCGTTCGGTCTTCTTGGTGGCACACCCCGCAGAGCGGCGGCACTCGATTGTTTGAATTTCTGCCAGCAGCTGCCTGAAATCATGAATCAGCTGGCCCGACGTGGGCGCCTTCGTGGCGAGCTGTTGCAGCTCCGAATGCGGGCAGGGGTCGCCAGCGGCTACTGCACCCTGGGCGATTGGGGAGGTAATGGCAGGCTCGACTTCACCATGATTGGTGCGCCAGTGAACCTGGCCAGCCGGCTGCAGACGCATGCGCGAAGCAACGGCTTTCTGGTCGATGCTCCCACGGCGGCCCTGTCGGAGCATGCTTTTGCTCTGGGCAACGCTCTGCTGCTGGATATACGCGGGATGGGGGAAGTGCAGGCGTATCCATCGGTTGACCGGAGCGGGGGGTCTGATATCGTGCCGGCGCCGCTGCGGAACAAAGGGCATGCAGCGTAGACGGATAAGCAGATGGACAAGGTTTTTCTGAAAGCCTGTCGGGGCGAAGCTACGGACTACACCCCGATCTGGCTCAACCGCCAGGCCGGCCGGTACATGCCCGAATACCATTCGGTGAAGGGAGACATGCCCAGTCTGGCGTTTTTCAAGAACCCGGACAAAGCCGCGCAGGCGACTTTGGATGCGCAGAGAATTCTCGGCGTTGACGCCGCTATCCTGTTTGCCGACCTGCTGCCTATTTTGGAGCCCATGGGGCTGCGCCTAGACTATAAACCCGGGGAGGGTCCGGTTTTCGACAATCCGTTGCGCTCTGCGAGCGATATCGACGCCCTCATGACCGCGCCGGCAGAGGAAGCCACGCCCTACATCGCCCAGACCGTTCGAAACGTGCGCTCCGGGTTACCGGCTGACATCGCCCTCATCGGCTTTGCTGGTGCGCCTTTTACGCTGGCGTCATACGCCATCGAAGGGCGGGGCTCGCGGAACTATGTCTACGTCAAAAAGCTCATGTATGAGGCGCCTGAGGCCTGGAATCAGCTCATGACGAAACTGGTGGGCCAGGTTGCCAGCTATCTGCAACTGCAGATAACGGCGGGTGTGGAAGCCATACAGATATTCGATACCTGGGCTGGCTGCCTGTCCGTTGCTGATTTCCGGCATTACGTAATGCCGCATCTGCACGCGCTGATTACAGCTCTCAAAGGACAGGTTCCCATCATCTACTTCGGCACGGGCAACGGTCATCTGCTGGAGGACGTCTGCCAGGCGCGACCGGATGTTCTGGCTCTGGACTGGCGGGTGCCGTTGGGCGAGACCTGGCGCAAGACAGGTGCTGGGGCGGTCCAGGGCAATCTCGATCCCATCGTCCTGTGTGCCGACAAGGCGACGGTGGGTAGACAGGCCCGGGATGTGCTCGATGAGGCTGCGGGCCGTCCCGGGCACATCTTCAACCTGGGTCACGGCATCATTCCCGAAACCCCGGTGGACAACGTCAAATTTCTGGTGGACTACGTTCATGAGGAGTCGGCACGGGATCGCGGACGCGGCTTTGGCTGAACGGGTGCTGCGTTTCTGCCTGCTGGCGGGGTTCTGGCTGCCGCTGGCTGTCTGTACTTATCTTGCGTTGACGCCCAGCCCGCCGGAGTCCGTATTCCAGGTCGGTGATGTCGTTCTGCATGCTTTCGCATTTACCTATCTGACCTTCTCTCTGAGCCTTGCGCACTCGTCTCAACGTGCGCTGCTGCCGGGACTGTGGATGCTGGGCTACGGTTTGCTGCTGGAGGTAGTGCAGAGCTTCGAAGCCTCAAGGTCCGCGGAGTTGAAAGACCTCATGGTAGATCTGGTTGGTATCTGTCTTGGACTGCTGGCGGCCCGCTGGATGGCTGAATCTATCCGGCGTCTGCTGGCCCAGCTGCTGCACCGGTTGATACCGGGGAAGCCTTAGGCGTTTTTCGTTCTGGGTCCGGCAAGAACATGGTTGCCTGCCCGCCCTGTTGCCTGGGTGCCAGAAGAAAAAGGTTGAGCGCCATGAGGCCAGAAAGCCAGGCTACCGGGGCTCCAGGACTTTTCTCACCAGTTTCAGGTGACCACCGACAAAAAGGTCAGATACGACCCGGTTGGCGATCTTCTTTGAGCGGTCGATCAAAAAGGTTGCGCGACGCACCCCGAAGCCCAGCGGGCCGTCCACGCCGAAGGCGCGAATAGCGGTCTTTCCTTCATCCGCCAGAAGGGGAAACGGCAGGGAATAGGCGTCAGAGAAACGTTGGTGACTGCGACTGCTCTGAGGGCTGATTCCAACGAGCGATACCGAGAGATCGCTGAGGTCATCGTAGCGGTCGCGGAACGCACAGGCCTCCCGGGTACACACAGGTGTGAAGTCCGCGGGGTAGAAATAGACCACGGCAGAACGGTGGCTTACGAGATCGTCGAGGGTGACCATCTCGCCCCTCTGATTCGGCAGTGAGAAGTCGGGCGCGGTGTCACCAATTTTTAGCATTCAGTTTTGTTTCCCCTTCCTTTTGGCTCGGATTTCGGTATGCGAACAGACTTCCCACCGGCATAGCTTCCTCATATACTCGGAACAAATTAGACCCGCGCCCCGATATCTATTTAGAGAGTCTATTCAGAGTCGCTTTCTCTTCCGTAGATCGGTTCCAAGTCTGATAAGCGAACCACCGGTTCGATCCCTTTAAATTGCACGCTGTTTTGTTAAGCGCGGAACTGCGGTAGAAATTTCTGAGCACGATTAGAGATGAAGAAACTGTATGTAGGCAACCTGCCGTGGAGCGTTGACGATAGCGAGCTGGAATCGCTTTTCTCCGCGATGGGCGATGTGATTTCCGCCCGCGTGATCACGGACCGTGAAACCGGTCGGTCGCGCGGCTTCGGGTTTGTCGAGATGGAGGACTCGGGGGCCAGCAAGGCGCTCGAAGAGATGAACGGGAAGGATATCGGCGGACGTCCGTTGCGCGTGAACGAGGCCAACGAACGTAGCCGTTGATGCTCCGCCATTTCGGTTGATGCATTAGGCGCTGCGGCAGTTTAGCCGCAGGGGGCAGGATAGGGCTCAGCTGCAACGGCCGGGAGCAGGGGGAAGTTGCGCGTGGTGCTTCCTCTTTCAGGGAGGCCCAGATAAAAGGTCCCTGTGCCTGGCACGAAGAACAGGTCCACCAGGATGACAGTGCAGGTTGTTCCGATCATTTCAGGTAGTCTCCGGTTAGCTCGAGCCGATTGCCCGCCTGGCGACAGATTATTCGGTACCCCGTGGACAGTTGCAGGACCCATTCGTCGGCAGCGTCCTGGCGCTTAGTCGCCTGCGTGAGCTTCGTCGGTTCCAGGCTCAGCACGGTGGGGCGCCCGTCGAAGGCGCCCGCCAGGGATTCGGAAAGATCTCGCCACGCCCGCTGCACCCGCTGCGTGCAGATGGGGTCGTGCGATTCACGTCTCTGAAATCTGGCAGGTCCCGGCTGCAGTTCTATGGAGCCGCATCTATCCAGGGGCCGGAGATGGTAGAAACGGCCCGCCTTGGTCTCGATCTCCAGCATCTCTTCCTGGTGAAGCGCGCTGTTTGCGGGGTCGATGAAATATACCAGGCGCAAGGAACCTATGTGCTCACCGGCCAGGGATTTCAGATGCCCATCCTTCCCAGCGCTTCAATGATCTCGCGGAAGAATCGCTCGGTGGTCGGGTGCTGGGCGGCGAAATCGGTGGCCATACCCTCCAGCCGGTCGGTGATACCGGTGACGTCGTGTGTCTGGTTATCTTCCTGCTCGAGAAGATCATGGATATCGGCGTCGACGTTCAGAAGCAGCTGCTTCAGGTCTTCGTCCACTTTAGGAGCGTCTTCGAGCTCCGCATGGAGCCTGGCCAGTGTGTCTTTGATATCGCCTGCGGACATGGGGATTTCCAGTTTCGTGCTCGGGGATTCGCGGCAAGTTTACATGAAACCCGCCCTTACACTGAGCGCGCAGGAATCCGGGGCTAACCTGCAGCCGCCCAGAGGGTCCAGACGCCTATGACGATAAATCCGGCACCGGCGGCGTAGGACAGATACTTCGGCTCAACGAACTCTGAGAAGAAGCTCCCCGCGAGCACGCCGATCCCGGAGGATACGACGAGCGCCAGTGAAGCGGCGAAGAAAACGAGCCAGCGACTGACATTGGACTCGGCGGCGAACAGAACAGTGGCCAGCTGGGTTTTGTCGCCGAGCTCCGCCAGAAATATCGCGCCAAATACGGTCATGAATATCTTTAGCTCCACGATGTTCTCCCAGTAGGATTTGTGCGAAACCTGTGGCTGGACTAATTGCCCGAGCCTGGTAGCGCATCAGATTGCCGACTTGCCGATTGGCGCTACAGACTCACCGATGACTTGGCGCAATGATAGATAGTATGAGCGTTACAGCAAAGCAGACCGTAGAACTGTTCTGGAAGACTCAGGATGCCGGAGACTACACCGCTCTGGTGCCGCTTTTCGCCGATGATGCCGTGGTGGTAGACCCTTTCTATGGCACCTTCGAGGGCCGGGATACGGGGTCTATCGGGTTCACGACGGCACGCTTACCCCCTACCGCGATTACATGAACCCGCGGGAGGCTTGACTGTTTCTAGGTCGGCGCGGTGGCCTTTGCTTCTCGTTACGGGAACGCAGGGCTCGCGATTTCAGGCGACCTCGCTGACCAGACCATAGTGCTCGACGTTGGGAAAAGGGTCGTAGAAGTGATGCAGCAGGGCTCGCCACTCCTGATAGGCGGACGAGCCGCGGAAGCCTTCGGTGTGATCTGCGAGACGTACCCACTCTACCAGCAGCAGATAGCGTTGCCGGTTTTCCAGGCACCGCATGAGCCTCAACCCTCCGAATCCAGGCATGGATCCGATGATGTGGCGCGCTTTGTCGAACGCGGCCTCAAAGGCATCGGTTTCGCCCGGTTTGATGTTCAACACGGCTGACTCAAGTATCACGGTTGTCTCCTCGACGGTAGGTCTCAGCGGCTGTCTGGCTAGCGTGAAGCACTGCTTCAGCGCGGCTTACTGGCCGCTCGGGTCAGAAAGCGGTCCAGCTGGTTGGCGAATTCCTGCACATCAGTTTTCGACAGCGTAGCCGGCCCGCCAATTATGGCGCCGCTGGATCGAAGCTCGTCCATCAGATCCCGGCGGGCCAGGTGATCCTTGATGTTGTCTTGCGTATATAGGGTGCCTCTGGGGTTCAAGGCCGTTCCGCCCGCTTCCACGATCTGTCCGGCAAGCGGGATGTCGGCCGTAATCACCAAATCTCCAGGCCCTACCCGTGCGACGATGGCATCATCAGCTTCGTCGAATCCGGAGGGGACCTGTAGCGACTTCAGGTAGCGGGAAGCGGGCACGCGAATCTGGTGATTGGCCACAAGGGTGGTTTCAACATTCCGTCGATCTGCGGCACGGAACAGTATTTCCTTGATGGGGTTGGGACAGGCGTCAGCATCTACCCAGATACGCATCTTTGTCGGCGATTCCGGAAAGCGTGAAAGATTACAGCAAGAGGCGCATGGCTACACGGTGGTCCTGCCTAGGTTCGCTGATGTCGATTTTTCGCGCCAGCGGGCCGAAGCCTCTGCTCAAGGCCTTGCAGGTTCTACGGCTTGATCTCCACGAGCGTTCCGATATCGACCATACGCCAGATCTCCAGCATCTCGCTGTTGGTTACGGCCACGCAGCCATCGGTCCAATCCTTGCGCTGGTGGCTGGAGCCTATCCATCCGCGGCCGTTGCGCAGACCGTGGATCATGATCTGACCACCGGGATCCTGGCCCTGGGCTCTGGCCCTGGCCAGGTCTTCGTCGTTGGGATAAGAAATCCGCAAAGACAGGAAAAAGTCGCTGTTCGGATTTCTGGCATCGATGCTGTACACACCCTCAGGTGTGCGCTGATCGCCTTCGCGGCGCTTGTGGCCTTTAGGCTGCGCGCCCAGCGCCACCTGATAGCTGCGTACGGGACGATCGCCATTCAGCAGCGTCAGTTTGCGTAGCGCTTTTTCGATCACGATCCGGTCGACCCTGTCGTTCAGGCCGCTGGTCTTGGTGACGGTATCATTCCCGGCCAGAGCAGCCGGCGGGCACGCCAGCGTCATCAGCGCGACAAGCACGTAAGCAATAGGGAAAAATGGCAATCGGATTATCATGGGAGCCGTCTCCGTACCGCCTGTCTGACTATCTTTAAAGATATAATTCGCTCGGCGACTGTCAACCCCATCGACCTCAGGGTGCCCTGGATCGGGCACGCAGACGATAAAAAAAGACGCTATAAATCGCGCCGTTGATCAGCAGCACGGCTACACCTAGCCAGGTCTGCAGTTCCCGTGTAAGGCCATCCGGATATATTATCGCCAGCAGGTAGTGGCCGATGAAACTCTCCGCGTATCCCGTCTGACCTGCCTGGCGAAGGAGGTGGTTCTCGAGCAGCGTAAGTGGGCAGATCCTTCCGGTCAGCTCCATCCAGGCGCCCCATATGGCTGCCGGCACTTGGGCCAGCGACCAGTAAGGACGATGAAAGACCAGCAGGCCTCCTGCGACAACCAGCACCAGGAACAACAGGTGGACGATCAGCACCAGATCGGCGGCCAGCTGATAGATCATGTCAGGCTGTCAGCCGCCTGTTTTTCCAAGCCATCCCAGCCTGGTGTCTTCAAAAAATTCGGAATCCGGCTTAAAGGCCTCTGGGTTATCCAGGCTGCCAAGGGTCACGTCGATGTACTCCGCATGGTCCAGGCTGATGCAGGCAACTGGCGTGCCACAGGAGGCGCAGAAGTAGCGGGAGCCCCTGTTCGATGATTTCAGCAGCGTGGGTTGTTCCCTCAGGTAGCGGAAGTCGCGCAGGGGTACGACCAGCCAGGTTACGAAAGGGGCGCCGCTTGTGCGACGGCACATGGTGCAGTGGCAATTGACGACCCGCGCAACCTCTCCCGTGATTTCGTAGCGGACCTTGCCGCAGAAGCAGCCACCTTCCGTGCGCACCTGTCAGGATCCTTGCAGCAGTGATTCAGAAACCTCAAAGCTAACTGGGTCGGAGCTCGATTGCCAGGGAGGTTCCGATTAGGGCTCGAAAGTTCAATGGCTCCCTAGTTTTCAGGCAGCAGGACGCACAGCCCCATCACGCAGCTCGGTCGACTGGCCGGGCACAGTAGTTCGCATTCCACGTGAGGGAAGCCCGCACATACGGATTCGAGGTTGGTATTGTGCTGACGCTCGTACTGTTGATGGATGCTGGCCCCGCAGTCGCATCGGTCGCAGCGGGTGGCTACCCGAATACATTGGCGGGACGACGTGCAGCGTCTCGAAGCTTCTGACAGTCGAAGAGCCGGAGAGCCAGCCGCGGGTTCAGCCGCCATCACAGCCCCTTGCATCCCAGACAGGGGATGCCCCAGCGTGGTCAACACCAACAAAGCGGCAGCTGTGGCTCGCTGGCATAACACTCAGCGCGTCCGGGCGTCGGCCAGCAGCGTGTCCCAGCGACCTCGCTCGAAAACGGTGATCGAACCCTGCTGGGGGTCCCGGTAGTCATAGGCGATGCCGTATTCGGGGCTTACTCTGAACCGGGCGATATCCAGCACGTCTTTGAGACTGCCAAGCCAGTGGAAGGCGGAAAGGATTTCGACGCCGTTCACTGAAATGCGCCCGCGATCCGGAAATGTGCATTCCACCAGGCGGCCTCCGAGGCATCGGTAGATGGTATTGCCGTATGCCATCTCGACCTCTCCGGTGTAGTTCTGCTGTACCTGATCCGGTTCCCCGAGCAGCGGATAGAGGTCGCCTAGCTGGGTACCGAAAGGAATGCCATTGATGGAAACGAGGGCCTTTATGGCCAGGCTGACTGACGTTGGCTGGTGTTCTTCGCTGGTGCGGTTGGGCATGGGTTTGTCCAGATCGTATGGACCGTCCGGTCCGTTCAGGGCTTGGCGGAGGTCTTCAGGACTTGTCGGGTTGTTTTCCAAAACCGCGCTGCATAGATGCGATGGACCTGATGATCGGCACGACCAACGGTACTTCGAGCATCATCAGAACGCAGCCGCCGGCAATGAGGCTGGGTGCCTGCAGTTCCGATCAGCGATGCCAGCATGACATCTCGGTTCAAGTTTGCTCCGGTTTCCCATTTGCCTCCCATTTGCCTCCGGAGCGGCGTATCACGATACCTGTTTGTGCAGGATCGGCAGCGGACTCTGTCCGGGAATCGCCTCTATGCTGCATCGGTCTCTGCCGGCCTGCTTGGAATCGTATAGCAGTTTGTCCGCATGGGAGATCAGTCTATCCAAAGGCGTTGCGCTGGTCTCGCAGGTGACGCCGCCGATGCTGATGGTTACAGACGTCTCTGAATTTTGCTGCTTTATGACGTGGTGGCGGGCCGCCGTGCGCACGCGCTCGGCCACGGAGAGTGCGCCCTCTCTTGCCGTGTGTGGCAGCAGCATGATGAATTCTTCACCGCCAAAGCGCGCCATCGTGTCCGTATCCCGCAGCTCGGCTGCCATGACCTTGGTGAGTTGAACGAGCGCACGATCGCCCATGACGTGGCCGTACAGATCGTTCACCTGCTTAAAATGATCAATATCCACGAGCAGCAGGCTGGTGGGATAGCAGTAGCGCTGGGCCAGCCCCAGCTGCTGCTCAGCGATCTCCATGAATCTACGCCTGTTCATGGTTTCGGTGAGGGGGTCGGTTTCGGACAGCTGCTTCAGTCGCTCGTTGGACGCTTGAAGCCGGTTGTTCAGTGATTCCCTACCGTAACTGGCGATGGGCGCGATCAGGCTGGGCGCGATGACGGCGATCGCGGTAGCCAGCGGCCAGTGAGCCGAGGCTTCAGGTCCTATCGCCGCGTACAGGCACAGGTTGGTGATCACCACGGATGCCGCAATAGAATACAGGGTGATGACGAAGATCCGCTTCAGGATCGCCTGATGTGTCGCATCCATGCTTTTCCGTGCGTCCGATCTTTTCCGCAGCCTGCAAGTGTAAAGCGCCGCAAGTCGGAAAAACGTGCGTCAGTTCAGGTACTTGTCTGTTACAGCCCCTTCGCTGGCAGAACTCACCAGCGCGGCGTATTTGGCAAGAATGCCTCTGGTTGCATAGGGTGCCGGAGGCTGCCATCGGCTGCGACGTGACGCCAGCTCGTCATCGGTCAGGTGAGCGATAATTTCCCGCTTCTCGGCATCCACCGTGATCTGATCGCCATCTTCCAGAAGCGCGATGGGTCCGCCGTCGAAAGCCTCCGGTGTGATGTGCCCGATCACGAAGCCATGGGAGCCGCCCGAAAAGCGTCCGTCGGTGATCAGCGCTACGTCCTGGGACAGCCCCCGGCCATTGAGGGCGCTGGTGGGCGAGAGCATTTCCCGCATACCCGGCCCACCCTTAGGGCCTTCGTAGCGCACAACCACCACGTCGCCTTTGACCACGGTACCTGCCATTATTGCCGTCATAGCCGCCTCCTCTCCGTGGAAGCAGCGCGCGGGGCCGGTAAATCGCAGGCCCTCGTGGCCGGTAATCTTGGCTACCGCACCGGTGGGTGCCAAGTTTCCGTAAAGAATCACAAGGTGGGAGTCCCTTTTAATAGGGTTGCCCAAGGGCCTGATGATCTTTTGCTCTGCCGGGTAGGGGGCAACGTCGGCAAGATTCTCCGCGAGAGTCTTGCCGGTTACTGTAAGGCAGTCGCCGTGCAGCATGCCCTCCTGCAGCAGGGTCTTCATGAGCGGTTGGATGCCGCCGATGGCGATCAGCTCGCTCATTGAGAACTGACCGGCAGGCCGCATGTCGGCAAGCACCGGCACCCGCTTGCCGATACGCGTAAAATCGTCAATAGACAGAGGAACCTCTGCGGCGTGGGCGATTGCCAGCAGGTGCAACACCGCGTTGGTGGATCCTTCCAGGGCGATGACCGTTGCAATGGCGTTCTCAAATGCCTCGCGGCAGAGAATGTCGCTGGGTTTGATGCCGCGGTCGATCAGATGGGATACAGCGGCGCCCGCGTTGTAACTGTCCAGGCGCTTCTGCTGTGAGACAGCTTCCTGGGCGGAGCTGTTCGGCAGAGACAATCCCAGCGCTTCGATGGCGCTGGCCATCGTGTTGGCTGTGTACATACCGCCGCACGATCCCGGCCCCGGAATCGCCGTCGCTTCCACGTCTTTGAGTTCGATGTCCGAGACGCTTCCGGCTGCGTAGCCGCCGACCGCTTCGAACACCGAGACGATATCCCGCCGGTCTTTCCCAGGCTGAATCGTGCCGCCGTATACGAACACGCTCGGCCGGTCGAGTCGGGCCATGGCCATGGCACAGGCGGGCATGTTCTTGTCACAACCACCTATCGCGACGAAGCCATCAAATCCCTGAGCCGCGACGACTGTTTCGATCGAGTCTGCTATGACTTCCCGGGATACCAGTGAGTAGCGCATGCCCGGCGTGCCCATCGAAATGCCATCAGATACGGTGATGGTGTTGAATACCACGCTCTTGGCGCCGGATTCGTCGGCGCCCATTGCAGCGGCGTCTGCGAGTTCGTTGATGTGCATGTTGCACGGCGTCACCATGCTCCAGGTGGAAGCTATGCCGATCTGCGGTTTCGCAAAGTCCTCTTCCTTAAAGCCCGTTGGGTACAGCATGGCCCTGCTCGGAGCCTGCTGAACCCCGTCTACCACAATTGACGAGTACGGTCTTTTGTCAGTCATCGCTTGGTTCCAGTTTCTTGATCATGACTTTCGAATTGCGCTGGTAGTTATACATGCCCTGCCTGGGCGCGGGAAGATCGTTGGTACCCGCATCCGTAAACCCCTGTTCGAGAAACCAGTCCCGGGTTTGAGTGGTGAGCAGAAACAGCGTATCTATGCCTGCGTTCCGAGCGCGTTGTTCTGCCGCGCTCAGCAGCTCTACTCCGATCCCAGGCTTGCTGGAGATTTTCCGATAAGCGTCGTTAACCGCGACGCAGGCAATCTCGGCAGCTGCATCGAAAGGATACAGCGCGCAGCAGCCGACCACGATGCCGTCTACTTCTGCAACCAGGAAGTTGTCTATCTCCTGTTCCAGCCGATCCCTGTCGCGTCTCACCAGGACCCCGGCTTCCTCCAGGGGCCTGATCACTTCTACTATGCCTGCCACGTCCTCGAGTCGAGCAGGCCTGGTCAGCTGGGAGCGGAATTCGCTCACCTGGGTGCCGTGTCCGCGCGCTGTGAAAAGTTCCTGCAGCAGCGCGCCGTCTTCGACGAAGCTCACCAGGTGGCCTCTGGGCAGGCCACCACGTCCGGCCCGCAGCATGGCCCGCAGCTGGTAAGCGTTGGCGGGCTGTGTCCGGTCAAGCAGCTCGTCGAGTTGCGCCGGCGTGAGGTTGGTTCGATTGCGCCCGGTCTCGTCCCGGATGTAGCCGTGCTCGTCGAACATGATCAGCTTGTCGGCCTCGAGCGCGAGGGCCACATCTGCCGCGAGCTCGTCTGAAGCCAGGTTGAACGCCTGGCCGGATGGCGAGTAACCCACCGGAGAAAGCAGCACCAGGGCCCGGTTGTCCAGGGCCGCGCGAATTCGGTTCGCATGCACCTTACGCACCTGGCCAGTGAACAGGTGATCTACCCCGTCGACTACGCCGACCGGCTGGGCAACGATGAAATTTCCGGTAATCGTAGCGATATCCGCGTTGCGCAGCGGGCTTGTCGGAAGTCCTGTAGAAAAGAACGCTGCCAGCCTGGCGTGCAGCTGCCCGTACACGCCCAGAACCGTGCTGAGGCTGTCTCTGTCCGTTATGCGGCGGTGGCCGTGAAATTGGCAGCTCGGCAACGCCCGATCAATCTGCGGCCTTGCGCCGTGGACCAGCACCAGGCGTACGCCAAGGATGTGCAGCAACGCCAGGTCGTGGACGATGTTCGCCAGATTGCCGTGGTCCATCGCCTCCCCACCCAGCAGCACGACAAACGTGCGGTTGCGATGAGCGCTTATATAGGGCGTCGAGGCACGAAACCACTGGGCGTAGCCGCCGGTATCCACGAGGGTCTGTCCTTTCCTTGCTGCCTGTTTCTTTCTCTGCGTACTGCCGATGGCCATGTTTAAACGCTGTAGAGCCAGGCCTGAAGCAGCGGGGCTGAATTCTACACCAGAGGTCTAGCGCTTTGCCTCCGGGAAACGAATGTGATCGCTGTCATGATTCCGTGATGGCCTCGGTTGCAAAACGCCGGCCCTTGCCGTTAACTGACAGCCTGAAGTTTGCAATAGTCGGCTAAATCAGGGACTTACGTGGCTACACCTGTCACCAGAGAAACGTCCGGAAAGGATTCCGAGCCGGGTCAGGCTGCTCAGGCCGAGCCGAGTCAGGCCGAGCCCGTTCAGGCCGAGCCCGTTCAGGCCGAGCCCGTTCAGGCCGAGCCCGTTCAGGCCGAGCCCGTTCAGGCCGAGCCCGTTCAGGCTGAACCCACCAACGTCACGCCACATCCCGCAGCCGCGCCTGCGCCTGCTGTCGAGCAGGCGCCTTCTCTGGAGAGTGCCGAACACAAGCCTCTCGCCGAGCGACTACACGGCGCTGAAAGGCTCATCGACCTGCCCGCTGCCCTGGACGACCTGGTTCGCGAAGGCTTCGTCAGCCAGCGCCAGGCGGAAGACATCCTTATTGCGCCGCGCACGAAGAAAGAG
This sequence comes from Gammaproteobacteria bacterium, assembly GCA_024640825.1. Taxonomy (GTDB): domain Bacteria; phylum Pseudomonadota; class Gammaproteobacteria; order Pseudomonadales; family Azotimanducaceae; genus UBA7803. The sequence continues at coordinate 26,573 of JAHEEG010000012.1, read as the reverse complement.
CTGACTCAGCACCCGCTGGAGATCATTGCCGAGCGGGAGTATGAGAACCGCAACAAGCCAGGCCACAAGCTGGATCTTGAAACCCTGACCCTCTGGCTGTGCGAGAAGAGCGGACAGCCGTATCTGCGCATTGATCCCCTGAAGATCAATGTCAACGCGGTGACAGAGGTAATGTCCTATGCCTTTGCCCAGCGGCACAACATTCTGGCGGTGGATGTCACCGATGACGAGGTAGTCATCGCCAGCGGCCAGCCCTTCATGTACCAGTGGGAGGGTATGCTCACCCAGACCTTGCGGGGTCGCCGGATACGCCGGGTGGTGACGAGCCCTAACGATCTCAGTCGTTACATGCTCGAGTTCTACACCATGTCCCGGGCGGTCTCAAAAGCTCAGGACGCCGGGCTGGAAATCAGCGCCATCGCCAACTTCGAGCAGCTGCTGGAGCTGGGGCAGCTCAAGTCGCCGGAGGCCAACGATGCGCACGTGGTCAACATCGTCGACTGGCTGCTCCAGTACGCTTTCGATCAGCGCGCGAGCGATATACATATCGAACCGCGCAGAGACATGGGACTCATCCGCTTCCGTATCGATGGCGTGCTGCATCACGTCTACGAGCTGCCCAGCGCCGTGAACGCTGCTGTCACCAGCCGTTTGAAAATTCTCGGTCGTATGGACGTGGCGGAGAAGCGCCGGCCCCAGGACGGCCGCGTGAAGACCAAGAGTCAGGATGGCGACGAGATCGAGCTGCGACTTTCTACGCTACCCACGGCCTTCGGTGAGAAGATGGTACTGCGGATTTTCGATCCCGACGTGCTGCTGAGAAGCTTCAAGGAGCTGGGCCTGGTGGGCAAAGACTTCGAACGCTGGCAGCACATGACCCACTCACCCAATGGTATTGTCCTGGTTACTGGACCTACGGGCTCGGGCAAAACCACCACGCTTTATTCGACACTGAAGCAGCTTGCGACCTCCGAGGTAAATGTCTGCACCATTGAAGACCCCATCGAAATGGTCGAGCCGACCTTCAATCAGATGCAGGTGCAGCACAACATTGCGGTCAGCTTTGCTTCCGGCGTCCGGGCCCTTCTCCGGCAGGACCCGGATATCATCATGATTGGTGAGATTCGCGACCTGGAAACCGCGAACATGGCTATTCAGGCGGCGCTCACCGGGCACCTGGTGATTTCCACTTTGCATACCAACGACGCCCCGTCGGCCATAACGCGGCTTCTGGATCTTGGCGTACCCGCTTACATGATCAAGGCTACGGTGCTGGGGGTCATGGCGCAGCGGCTCGTAAGAACCCTTTGCCCACACTGTAAAGTGGAAGAGGCCGTAGATCAGGAGGCCTGGGACCTGCTGATGCGACCCTTCCGGGCAAAACCACCACAACGCTTTTTTGCGCCCCACGGCTGCCTGGAATGTCGGGACACCGGATACCTGGGGCGCATGGGCATCTACGAGCTGTTGCCGCTCACGGATAATGTGAAATCGCTGATCAAAAACGATTCGGAAATCGACGACATTCGGGCGGTTGGCATCAAGGAAGGCATGCGCACCCTGCGTCTGTCGGGCGCGCAAAAGGTTGGTGCCGGACATACCACCATTTCGGAAGTATTGCGCGTGGCACCCATCATTCAGGATTGATTCCTAGCGGGCCTTTGTGCCTGGGATTTGTCCGCGGCCCTGATTGCTGCCGCACTCTGCATACTCTGCGTATCCCGGCGGATGACATTCGCCGACCTCAATTGAAGATAGGGCGGTTATACTGGGTCTGATTGCAGGAGGGGCAGATTGACCGCTGATTTCTCGCTACCGGAGGCGTTCGCGGCTGGGGTCGCTCCGCAGCTCGAACGGCTCCAGGCGATGCTGGGTGAGCCTTTCGATGCGGAGGCCCGTTACGTATGTGCATTAAGCGAGTTCGTCGCGGATACGGCAACGCGAGAGCCTGAGTGGCTGCTCGCGAGCCGTAGGCGCGAACTGTTCAATCGGCCGCCGGAGCGGGACGATATTTTCTCAGAGCTGCAGCCGGACCTGTCTTCGATTGAGGGTATGGAAGATCTGCAGCGGCTGTTGCGCCGTGCTCGGAATCGCCTTCAGCTTTGGATCATCTGGCGTCATCTCGCGTACCGTGCACCGCTGGAAGAAACCGTTGGCGCGCTGTCTCTCATGGCGGACACGCTGATTCAGTCCACCCTGGATGTTCTTTACGACTGGCAGTGCGCTCGTGAAGGCGTTCCGCTAAGTGAGGATGGCGAAACGCCGCAGCAGCTCGTTGTCATGGCTTTGGGAAAGCTTGGCGCCCGCGAGTTGAATCTGTCGTCGGACGTTGATCTCATTTTCGTATATCCCGAGGCCGGTAAGACCGCCACGGGCCTCACTAACCAGCAGTTCTTTGTTCGGCTTGGCCAGCAGCTCATACAGGCACTGGATCAGATCACCGCCGATGGCTTCGCCTTCCGGGTTGATATGCGGTTGCGGCCATTTGGTGCCAGCGGTCCGCTGGCCATGCATTTTGATGCCATGGAAGACTATCTGGTCACTCAAGGTCGTGACTGGGAGCGCTACGCTTTCATCAAGGCCCGACCCTGTGCCGGGGACGTCGCTGCCGGACAGCGTTTGCTGCGGGATCTGCGGCCTTTCATCTACCGACGCTATCTTGATTTCGGCGCGATTGACGCGTTGCGGACAATGAAGGCACGGCTCATGGCGGAGCGGCACGATCCAGACGATCTGAAGCTGGGGCCTGGCGGCATTCGCGACGTCGAATTCATTGTGCAGGTCCAACAGCTGATCTGGGGCGGCAGGCAGGCGGAACTGCAGGATCCCCGGTTGCTTGACGTGCTGCCCAGGCTGGTTACTCACGGTCACGTTGGTCATCGGGAAGCGGACTTGCTGCTGGAAGGTTACCGCTTTCTGCGCAACGCGGAGCACAGCGTTCAGGCAGAGGCGGATCGGCAGACGCAGATTCTTCCCGCTCAGGCCGAATCCCGGACGCGCCTTGGCCTCGCAATGGGATACTCCGATTACTCGGAGTTCGAAGCGGCTCTGGATGGGCATCGGCAGAACATCGCGCAGGTGTTTGCCAGGCTTATAGGCTCGTCGGAAACGAAGGACAGCGAAGGCAATCGCGTCTGGCTGAATATCAGCGATCTGGAAGGGCTGCGAGCCTTTGGTTTCTCCGACCCGGTTGTTGCAGCGGAGCAGCTGCAGAATCTGGTTCAAGCCCGCGATCGCCCTTCCGTGGCGGCGGAAGGCCGGGATCGGCTGGATCGGCTTATGCCCGCGCTGCTCGATCAGGTAAGCCTAACGCCGCACCCGGGGCTCGCACTGGAACGTGTTGCGCCGGTGCTCAAGTCGGTGCTGCGTCGATCCGCATACATGGCCCTGCTGCACGAGAACCCTGGAGCGCTAGCCCATTTCGTAGAGCTCGCTGCCAGGAGCCGATGGCTGGCGGAAGCCCTTGCCCGGCATCCGGCTTTTCTGGACGCCTTGCTCGACCAGCGTCACCTCAGCGCGCTGCCCGACCGGCAATCGCTGGCCGGAGAGCTGAGGGAGAGCATCCGCCTCGCGGAGCCCGAAGGTCAGGAAAGGGTCCTGGATGCGCTTCGGGAATTCAAAGAGCATCACGTATTTAATGTAGCCCTCGCCGAAGTTCGGGGCACCTTGCCGCTCATGAAAGCCAGCGACTACCTGACCTTCCTTGCGGAGGCTGTGCTGGGCGAAACGCTGGACCTCACGTGGCGCGAAAATGTCGAGCGCTTTCCCCAGTTTGCCGAACCCAGACCGTTCGTCATCGTGGGTTATGGAAAACTTGGTGGCATCGAGCTCGGCCCCGGCTCGGATCTCGACTTGGTCTTTATCCACGATCTTCCGGTTGAGGGTGCGCAGTTTCTGCATCGCCTGGTCCGCCGGTTGCTGCACGTCCTCACAGTGCCCACATATCTCGGCACGCTTTATGAAGTGGACATGCGTCTGCGCCCCTCTGGCAACGCGGGAACGATGGTTTCCAGTCTTGAGGCGTTCCACGAGTACCAGGCTAAAGAAGCCTGGGTCTGGGAGCATCAGGCCCTTGTTCGGGCAAGGCCGGTCGCTGGAGATGCTGAGCTCTCTGAGCGATTCAAGGCTCTGCGCCTTGCGGTATTGTGTCAGCCCAGAGATCATCGAGAGCTCGCCACGGAGGTGTTGAAGATGCGCCGGCGCCTCGCAGAGCACCATGGCGATGAAGGCGACCTTAAGCAGGGTAGCGGCGGTATCGTCGATATTGAATTTATGGTGCAATATTTGGTTTTGGCTCAGGCGCACAGGCACCCTGAGCTTGCCGTTTATACGGATAACGTGCGAATTCTCGAAACCGCAGAGCGGCTGGACCTGTTGCCGGTTGAGATGGCTAGAAACCTGCGGGAAGCCTACCTGGCCCTGCGCGCGGAATGGCATCGCAGCGTTCTGGATATTCCGGATACCGAGCGCGCAGCGGGCGTGCTGGAGCGCCATCGGCGGCAAGTGCAGGAAGCCTGGGACAGGGTGTTTGCTTTGCCTCCGAGTCTGGAATGACTAGAAACCATTAGCGAGACGATGACCGAAACCGATGACTAGAAAAGATGACCGATAGTAATTTCGCGGATCGCGATGGCTGGATCTGGCAGAACGGCACACTGGTTCCCTGGCGGGACGCCAAGGTCCATGTGCTTACTCATACGCTGCACTACGGCGTTGGGGTTTTCGAGGGCGTGCGTGCGTACGATACGCCCCGGGGTCCATGCATATTCCGACTGCAGGCGCACACCGACAGGTTGTTTAATTCGGCGCACATACTTGGCCTGAAGATTCCTTACAGCAAAGCAGAGGTTAACGAGGCGCAACGGGAAGTGTTCCGGGCCAACGAGCTGACCGAAGGGTACCTGCGGCCCATGGTCTACCTCGGTTCGGAAGCCATGGGGCTGCGGGCGCAGGGCTTGTCGGTCAATCTGTGCGTTGCCGCCTGGCCCTGGCCCAGCTATATGGATGCAGAAGCCCTGGAGCGCGGGATCAGCGTACGGACTTCCTCTTATACCCGCCATCACGTCAACATCACCATGTGCAAGGCGAAGGCCAATGGCAACTACATCAACTCGATCCTCGCGCTGCATGAGGCTTTAGACAGTGGCTGCGACGAAGCCCTGCTCCTGGATAACGAGGGTTACGTAGCGGAAGGTACTGGAGAAAATATTTTTCTGGTCAAGAAAGGCGTGCTGCATACGCCGGAACTGACGTCCTGTCTCGATGGCATAACCCGAGACACCATTTTTCACCTTGCGAGCGAGATGGGTCTGGAGATTCGGGAGCGCCGGATAACCAGGGATGAGGTATATATCTCTGACGAAGCCTTTTTCACCGGAACCGCGGCAGAGGTTCTGCCAATCCGGGAACTCGATGGCCGGATCATCGGCGCCGGAGAGCGTGGGCCGATAACCCAGCGCTTTCAGGAGACGTATTTCGATCAGGTACGTGGCCAGCGCAAGGCTTTTCCGGAATGGCACACGCCGGTCAGCGATGCAGTCTGACCCCTCCCAGCGGTCCGCGGGAATCGGCCGCCTGAAGGCGTCAATTCGTGACGGCTGAATCTACCCGGTAATGGTCGGTTCCCGCGAAGGCGCGAAATCACGCTCCCGAAAAATTCTCATCGTTGCGCCCGCCTGGGTTGGCGACATGGTCATGGCACACTGTCTGATTCAGCTGTTGGGAAAAGGTGATGCGCGCCTGCAGATCGACATGCTGTCCCCACCAGCTACCGAACCGCTGGCCAGACGCATGCCCGGGGTTACCCGGTCCTGGCTGCTTGAGGTTGCTCATGGTGAGCTCGGGCTGCGTAAGCGCCTGGCGCAGGGCCGACGTCTGGTGGATGAGGGCTACGACCAGGCCATCGTCCTGCCAAACAGCTTCAAATCGGCGCTCGTACCCTTCTGGGCCCGGATTCCGGTTCGTATCGGCTGGCTCGGCGAGTTCCGAGTCGGACTGCTCAACCAATGGCGCCGGCTTGATCCCGAGCGCTACCCTTTGATGATCGAGCGTTTCATGGCGCTGGCGCTTTCAGAGTCGGAAGTTTTGCCGAAGCCGTATCCCGCGCCCCGTCTGCTGGTGGACATTGCCAACCGGGAGCGGTTGATACGAGCGCATCAGTTGGTCACCACCGGTGGTGTCGTCGGGCTCTGCCCAGGGGCAGAGTTTGGGCCGGCAAAACGCTGGCCTCCGGAGCACTACGCGACAGTAGCGCGGCATGCGGTAGACCAGGGTCGACAGGTCTGGCTGTTCGGTTCGACCGGTGACCGCGCGATCTGTGCGGAAATCGAATCTCTGGCGCCCGCCGGTGTGGTGAATCTTGCTGGACAAACCGGGCTGCTGGATGCAGTTGACCTCTTGTCCTGTGTGGAGCGCGTGGTCTGCAACGATTCAGGGCTGATGCACGTTGCCGGCGCACTGGACCTCCCGCTGACGGCTCTGTTCGGGTCAACGTCCCCTGATTTCACGCCGCCGCTGGGCCCGGGGGCCAGGGTTCTGAGGCTGGCTCTTCCGTGCAGCCCGTGCTTCAAGCGAGAGTGTCCGCTGGGTCACCTGCGCTGCCTGACGGAGCTCAGGCCCGAGCGAGTCATCGAGGCGCTGTGATGCGGGTGCTGCTGGTCAAGATGAGCTCCCTCGGAGACGTCGTGCACGCCCTTCCGGCCATCACCGATGCGGCCGCCCACGGGGTTCGTTTCGACTGGGTAGTCGAGGAAGCCTTTGCCGCGATCCCCCGTCTTCACCCGGCTGTTGATCAGGTCCTGCCCATCGGCTGGCGTCGCTGGCGCGGCAATCTGCCGCGCTATCATCGCGAGCTCAGTGCCTTTCGCGCCCGTCTTAGAAACCGGCAGTACGACCTGGTTCTGGATGCCCAGGGGCTGGTCAAGAGCGCGGCGGTCACCGCGTTCGCGCGGGGCGCTCGCAAAGTCGGCTTCTCCTGGTCTTCTGCCAGGGAGGCCGCGGCGACGCTTGTTTATGATCGGCGAATCCGGGTTGCTAAAGGGCAGCATGCCATCGTCCGGCTGCGTCGACTGTTTGCGCTGGCGCTTGGCTACCCCGCGCCCGGTCTGGATGCCGAGCTGGATTACGGCATATCTCCTGGGCCGTTGGCGTCTGAAAACGGCCCCTGCGTGCTCCTTCACGGAACCACCTGGGACAGCAAGCTCTGGCCGGTGGCATTCTGGAACTCCCTTGCAATTCGGGCTGTTGGCGATGGCTTCCCGGTGGCGCTACCAGTCGGTAGCGACCTCGAGCTGGCCAGGAGTCGGGCGATCGCCGGTCAAGCCTCGGCGCGGGTCTGGGATCGCCTGCCGCTCGAGGTCCTTATTGATTCGCTGAGTTCCGCCCGTCTCGTCATTGGTGTGGACTCTGGCCTCGCGCATCTGGCAGCGGCCTTGAAGATTCCCACGCTGGTCATATATGGCAGCACCAGCAGCGCCCTTACCGGCTGTCGGGGCGCCGTGGTAAAAAACCTCCAGGCGGAATTTCCCTGTGCACCGTGCCTGAGCCGGTTATGCACCTATGGTGGGGAGGCTGTTACCTGGCAGGGGCAGGATGTTGTACCCGCCTGCTATTCGGCGTTGCCGCCGGAACGGGTCTGGCGCGAAGCGGGGGAGCTTCTGAATGCAGATCGCCTTCTGCATCTTTAAGTACTTTCCCTATGGAGGCATTCAGCGCGACCTCATGAAGCTCGCGCGGGAAAGTCTGGCCAGAGGCCATAAGGTCCGCGTCTACGCATTGCATTGGAACGCGCCGCCACCTGCGGAAACCGGAGAAGCCATTGAAGTGGTGAAGGTGCCCGTCAGAGCGCTTACCAACCATCGGCTCTACGAACGCTTTGCCGCCTGGGTGCGTGATCATCTGCATCATCATCCGGTAGACGTCATCGTGGGAATGAACAAAATGCCCGGACTCGACGTTTACTATGCTGGAGACTCCTGCTTCGAGGAGAAGGTGAGCAGCCAGCGCGGTGCCCTTTATCGGTTGCTGCCCAGATACCGTCACTTCGCCGCCTTCGAGCGGGCGGTATTCGACCCGTCGGCGAAAACCCGTGTCCTTACCATTTCAGATCAGCAGGTACCCCAGTTCCGCAAGCATTACGGTACCCCTGAAGCGCGCTTTCATCCGCTGCCGCCCGGTATCGATCCTGATCGCAGAGCCCCCGACGATGTGGCTGACATCCGGCTCGCCTTTCGCCAGGAATTTCATCTGCGTGACGACGAGCGGCTGCTGCTTTTTGTGGGCTCCGGTTTCAGGAAGAAAGGTTTGGATCGGGCGCTGCTGGCGCTGCGCGCCTTGCCCTCTGAGCTTTACGCACTAACGCGCCTTTTTGTTATCGGTCACGACAATGCACAACCTTTCAGAAGGCTTGCCGAACGCCTGAACGTCGCCGACCGCGTAAGGTTTTTTCCAGGGCGGGACGACATCCCCCGTTTTCTGTTCTCTGCCGACGCCCTGGTGCTTCCCGCGTACGACGAAAACGCGGGGATGATCATCATCGAGGCGATGATCGCTGGTCTGCCCGCGCTGGTTACCGGCAACTGTGGCTACGCGCACTTTTTGCGCGACGCGTGTGCGGGTCTAGTCTCCGAAGAGCCCTTCGATCAGCTGCGATTTAATGCGCAGCTGGTCGAACTGCTGACCTCCGATGCGCGCTCACAGTGGCGTGCCAACGGCATCCAGCTGGCGGACGACCCTTCCCTCTATCAGCTTGCGGCACGCGCGGTGGATGTGATCGAGCTTGCGGCGGCGGAGCTGTGATCCGTCCTCTATTCTATGGTGCCTGCATTTGCGGTAAGCGATGGCCTGGCGCCGGTCTGACCAAGGAGGTTAGCGGTGCAGCATTACTTTCTGCGTGAGGATCTCGCTGATGCCTGGGGTGAGGGCGGCCTCTTCGAGCGGGTGCGGACATTGGAGGGGGAGGTGTTCCGCGACGTTGCCAACCGCCGGACGTTGCGTTTCGAGGTTGCCGGACGCGCTTACTTTGCAAAGATTCACGACGGCCCCGGGTGGGGGGAGATCTTCAAGAACCTGCTGACCCTGCGCGTGCCGGTGTTGGGCGCGCGCAACGAGTACGACACGTGTCTTCATCTTGCTGCAAAAGGTGTTCGAGCCCCCACTGTTGCCGCGTTCGGTGAGCGTGGTCGTAACCCGGCCAGGCGCCAGTCGTTTGTCATATGCGACGCTCTCGAAGGTTTCGAAAGTCTTGAGGATGTCACCAAGGCCTGGGAGGCCAGTCCTCCAGACCCTATCGTCGAGAGACAGCTGGTCATGGCGGTGGCGCGTTTTGCACGCGCCATGCACGCGGCTGGCGTGGTGCACCGGGATTTTTACATCTGCCACCTGCTGCTCAATCGTCGCGCCTTCGCTGAGGGAAAAGTGCAGCTGGCGGTGATCGATCTGCACCGAGCTCAGATTCATCCCGTCATACCACGACGCTGGCTACGCAGAGATCTGGCAGCTCTGTTGTACTCCGTGCTTGATCTGCCCCTTTCCAGGTCTGCCTGGCTGCGTTTCGTCCGCGTTTATCGCGACAGGCCGCTGCAGCAGGTGTTTGCGGACGAAGGCAGGTTCTGGCGCGGCGTATACGGTCGGGCTCTGACCCTCTATCGCAAAGGGCAGGAAAAGGGGCTCGTTCAGGGACGCTTTCAATCATGAGCGGAACGCCTGCCGAATCCGGGCTGCCAATGCTGACCCCTGCCGAACTTGCTGCCAGCGGCCGGGCGGTGCCGGCGCGATTCCTGGTGGCGCTGAAGGTTACATCGTGGAGGGAATCGGCTCCGGCCCCGGAACTTGCCCTGCACACGCACGTAATGCGGATCGCTCATATTTTTCGCCTGCTGCCGGGCCGACGGCTCGTGGCGCGAGTAGAAGTCGAAGCCAGGTCCTGTGTGCTGAAGCTGTTCCAAGGTAAGGGCAGCGATCGCTATCGGCGACGGGAGCTAAGAGGCTGTCGAACTCTGGCGGCAGCCGGCGTCAGCACCCCGCGGATGCTGGCGGAGGTCGAGGACCCGGAAGGACAGGCGCGGGGCATACTGTTCGAAGTCGTCGAAGATGCGCAGCCGGTCGCCGACAACCAGAGGAATCAGGCAGTGGCCGCTGCTGCTGAACTAGCCAGGCTTCATGCCTTCGGTGCCTGGCACGGCGATCTGCATCTCAATAATTTTTTGCATCAGGAAAATGCTGACGGCGGTCGCGTTTACCTCGTTGACGGAGACGGCGTGCGGAGCGCCCGCCGGGGCGCCCGCCGGCGCCCACTCGGTATCGGAGCCAGCATCAGAAACCTCGCCGTACTGTGTGCGCAACGGCCGCCACTCCTGGATGGGCAGTTGCACGAAGTTTTCCAGACTTATGCAGACGTCCGCGGCTGGCCCGCCTCCGGCCCGGAATATCGATCGTGGCTTGCCGACTTACGCGAAGCTACACAGCGCCGGCGTCGGCGGCGTGTTCATACGTACCTGAGAAAAACACAGCGCGCCTGTACCGAGTTTTACTGCCAGCGCGATTTGCGTCGCTACTTCGTCTGCCTCCGCACGAGCATGAATGATGCTTTCGAACGTTTCGCCAGCGAACCAGAGCGATTCTTCGAAGGCGCTGAGATGCTGAAGGATGGTAACAGTGCGACCGTAGTCCGGACCCGTATTGGCGAGCGGATCTGTATCGTCAAGCGCTACAACGTGAAAAGCTTCTGGCACGGCCTGCGCCGGATCCTCAAGCCGCGCGCAAGGTTCCGCCTCGCCTGGTGTAACGGCCATCGATTGCACTTTCTGGGCATTCCCACGGCCCGACCCATAGCGCTGCTGGAGCGCCGGTTTGGCCCGCTACGCGGGGTTGCCTATCTCGTCATGGAAGACGTGGGACAGAAGGATCTTTCAGACCAGGTGTCGAGTGACGGGCTGAGCGACCAGCACGTTGCCGGGGTCATCTGCCTGTTCTGCGCTCTGAACGCTGCCGGGCTGATTCACGGCGATACCAAGGCCAGCAATTTTCTGATTTTCCAAGGTCAGGTGGTACTGGTTGATCTGGATGCCATGCGTGAGGGCGTTGCCGGTCAGACCAGGGACATCGAGCGTTTTCTGGCCAATTGGGTGGATAAGCCGGAGCTGCGCGAGCGTTTTCGGCTTTGCTTCGTCGAGGCGGGCCTGGCATCTCCCGACTGAAGAAACCCTGCAGGTTGTCGGACGAGGTTTTGCCGGCTGGCGGCTGCCGCTATAGTACGCGCTTTCCGGCAGGCTCCTCATCCAAGTGATCATCCTTGGCCTCTCTGGCGCGCTGAACCATGATCCATCCGCTGCTCTTCTGGTGGACGGCGAGATTGTGGCCGCCGCTGAAGAAGAGCGCTTTACGCGAGACAAGCACGCTCGCAATTGCATGCCCCTGGAATCCGCTCGTTTTTGTCTCAATCACGCTGGCATCAGCCCCCGTGATGTGGACGTGGTGGCGTTCCCCTATGCGCCTATCAGTCTGCGCAGCGCGGCGCGCTGGCACTACGCGCGGCGTTACTGGTATGCGCCGGATCGTTCCCTTGACGCGTTGCTGAACGGCAACCGCCGATATCGACGCAACCGCAAGCGAGTGCTCGACGCCGGTAGAACCTTAGGCATCGACTGGAATCGAACGGAGTTCGTGCCGGTGGAGCACCACCTGTCTCACGCGTCGAGCGCGTACCATCTCAGCGGCTTCTCTGAGAAAACGGCGATTATGGGCGTTGACGGTAAGGGCGAGTACGCGACGACCTTTTTCGGATATGGCGAGAACGGGCGAATCCATCGCATCAAGGAATTTTATGACCCCGACTCGCTGAGCGGCGTCTACGGCGCCATTACCGAGTACCTCGGCTTCGAAATGCTCGACGGCGAGTACAAGGTTATGGGGATGGCGCCGTATGGCGACGCGGATCGCTACGACCTGTCACGCCTGATCCGCCCCGTCGGCAAGGGCTTCGAAGTTGATACTCGATATGTGAATACGGTTGGCTGGCGCCGTCATAAGGAAAACGGCGTGGGCTTCTACTTCAGCGACAAGCTCTTGCAGTGGCTTGGACCCAGGCGTCGGGGTGATGTTGCTGACGAGCCCTACATTCACTACGCCGCCGCCATGCAGAAGTTATTCGAAAATCGGTGCCTCGCGCTCATGGAGACCTATCTCGGGGACCTGCTGCGGGAGACCGGCCGTCTGGCCTTTGCCGGCGGTGGTGCGCTCAACGTCAAGCTTAATCAGCGTATTGTCGAGCTGGATCACGTTGAGGAGCTGTTCGTCCAGCCGGCCTCAGGTGATTCGGGGACGTCGCTCGGTGCCGCGACCTATGTCGCGGCGGCGCGGGGTCAACGGCTTGACCGGATGAAGCATGTTTATCTGGGGCCCTCTTACAGTAACGATGCTTGCCTGGACGCGATCAAGGCACGTGTTGAACGCTTGGCTTGCCGACGCCTTGACGACGTCCCCGGCCAGACGGCGGAACTTCTCCAGGCCGGCCACCCGGTCGCGTGGTTCCAGGGGCGGATGGAGTTTGGGCCTCGCGCCCTGGGCGCGCGCAGCATTCTCGGCTGTCCCAGCGCGCCAGGGATTGCGGATCGGATAAACGAGCAGATCAAATTCCGGGAACGGTGGCGGCCGTTCTGCCCGAGCGTTCTCGACCGTGTAGCCGCAGAACTGATTGAAAGCGACCATCCCGCGCCGTTCATGACCATCACGTTCGGGGTATCTGAAGCCTGGAAGGCGCGGATTCCCGAGGTCGTACACGAAGACGGAACCGCCAGGGTGCAGGTTGTCGGCCCTGATCAGAACCCTCGCTACTACGCGCTGCTTGAGCGCATGGAGCAGCTGACCGGGAATGGCGTGTTGCTCAACACGTCTCTCAATCGGCGCGGTGAGCCCATCGTCTGCTCGCCGCGGGATGCGCTGGACATGTTTGTCGGTTCGGATCTTCAGTATCTGGTGCTCGAGGATTACCTCGTTACCAAGATCGATGATGAGTGAAACGACGAAAAGGTCCCTGCTGCAGATCTGCCCTAACGATCATCCGCCGTTCAAGGACCTTTGCCGGTATTACGCCACCGCTGCGAAATCCCTTGGCTGGTCGGTAACTACCCTTTTTCTTGGTTCGCCGCGGGAAGACCCCCTGGAGCACGCACGCTATCTGAACGCCACCGATCTGCGGCGGACGGCTGTACTGGCCCAGTTTTTGGAAAACGAAGCCGAGAGCGCTCCGGGTGGAGCGCAGCCGACGATTGCGCTGTGTCATCGCTATCGCGCCTTCCGGATTCTGATGGCCAGTGACCTGGCCGTAAGTACGGTCGTGACGGTAGCCCACGAGTTCGGCTTCTTTGCGCGCCTCCAGCGCCGACTGGCTGTCCGCACGCGGCGTCTCATCGGAAGGCGCAGGCTGATCTTTGCCGGTGTGTCCGATGCCGTTCAACGCGAGCTTCAGGCGGTGGATCCTCATGCTGTTCTGCTTCCCAATGGGATAGATCTCAACCGCGCGGATAGGCAGCGTCTTGGCAGAGCAGAGGCCCGCGCCTTCTTCGGCCTCACTGACGACACATTCTGCGTTGGTGTGGTTGGTCGTCTTCATCCCAAGAAGTCACCGGCACTGGCTCTGGAGGGTTTCCGCCTGGCGGCGCGGGCGATGCCCGGCGCGCATCTGATCTTCATCGGCAGCGGCGAGCTGGCGGCCAGCCTGCAGAGGGCCGCGCGCGATCTTCCGGTGACTTTTGCCGGTTTCGTTCCAGAGGCCGCCCGGTACTTTTCCGGCCTTGACCTGCTGGTGCTGCCGTCCAGCAGCAAAGAGGCTTTTGGCATGGTGGCGCTGGAAGCCATGGCGGCCGAACTTCCGGTGTTGTCCAGTCCGGCGCCCGGTCCCAGCTATGTGCTCGGAACCCAAGGCGATTACTTTCAGCCGCCGACTCCCTCGACGCTGGCGCAAGCGCTGAGCAGCGCCTATCAGCAGTGGCAGATGGCTGGCGGCGCGCCTGCCGACAGCAAGTCGGCCGCGAAAGCCGTCCGGGAAAGAGTTGCAGCGCTCTTTTCCGTGGAGGCTGCGGCGCAGCGGCTGCAGCAGCTCGCCGACTCGGTATGCACAGATCAGTAGGGGCGTTGCTCACCCTGGGGGCGGGTTTTGAATCGACGGTGCATCCACAGGTACTGCTCGGGATGCTCACGCACGGCGGTCTCTATCAGCGTATTGATCCGCGTGGCGTCCGCAACTTTGTCGCCGCAAGGGAAACCCTGGATTGGCGGGCTGATATCCACGCGCCACAGCAGATTTTTCAGGTCCCGCGTCTGGGTCATGAACAGGACCGGAGAGTTATTGAAAGCCGCCAACCGCGCCGTTGCGGTTATGGTCGCAGCGGGGACGCCAAAAAATGGCGCAAATACCGAATGCTTGGGCCCGTAGTCCTGGTCTGCAGCGTACCATAGCCCGTTACCTGCTTTGAGACTCTGCAGCGCCTGCCGCAGGTTCTCCCGTTCCAGAACGCCTTCGAAGTAGTGCTGCCGGCCGTGTACCTGCAGCCACTCCCAGACCGGGTTTTTGTTCTCACGGTACATCACGTCAACTTTGGCGACTCTCGAAACAGGTTGGCTGCCGATATCGATGCAGGTGAAGTGCGCACTGATGAGGAGAACCCCTTTTCCGAGTTGTTGCGCGTGCTCTAGATGCTCCAGGCCGGTAATCGTGCAGCGGTCGTAAATACGCCGCCGGGGATTCAGCCAGGCGATCATGGTTTCGACCAGACCTACGCCTACGTGCGTGAAGTTGCGTCTGATCAGTGTTTGACGGTCTGATGCGCTCAGCTCAGGAAAACACAGGCGTAGGTTGACGTCTGCAATGTGGCGCCGACTGCGGGCCAGGTGAAACCCAGCGCGTCCCATGGCTTTTCCCAAAGCTATCGACAAGCGCAGCGGCAGCCTGGCGATCAGCCATCCCAGCCCCACCAGTACCCAGGTTCCCCACACGCGGAGGCTGTAAATTTTCGGTCTTGGTTTACGCTTTGACATGAATCGGGCTGTTGCCGGCGCGGCGGATTGTAGCAGGGCGGCCCTGTGTTACCATCCGGCCACCATGAAGCTACCCTCCCTGCAGAAGGTGCATGTGCTGGTTGTCGGCGATGTCATGCTCGACCGCTACTGGGTAGGCAACGCGTCTCGGGTGTCCCAGGAAGCGCCGGTTCCGGTGGTGGATGTTGCGCATGTGGAAGACCGGCCGGGCGGGGCTGCCAACGTGGCGCTCAATGTGGCCAGCCTCGGTGCACGCTGTACGCTGGTTGGCATCGTCGGCAAAGATGACGCAGCGCGTATCCTGCGCGAGTCGCTTTCTGCGGCCGGCGTGACCTGCGACTTCGTTGACGCTGAAGACTGGGCTACCACCCTCAAGCTGCGCATAGTCAGCCAGAATCAGCAGCTCATCCGCACGGATTTCGAGGAGGTGCTTCCCGCCGACTATGGGGCCGCCATCAGAGAAAAGGCCCGCTTGCATCTGGCTCACGCGACTGCGCTGGTGCTGCAGGATTACGACAAAGGTGCTCTCCTGGACCCGGGCGCCCTGCTCGGCGATGCTGCAGAGGCGAATGTGCCGGTGGTCGTAGATCCCAAGAACAAGCCGTTCAGCACCTATGCGGGAGCTGACCTCATCAAGCCCAACATGAACGAATTTCTGGCCGCCGTCGGCGGCTCGCGGGGTGACGACGAGCTGGTCGGTAAGGCCGTCGACCTCTGCGTCGCTCAAGGCTTTGCGGCGCTGGTCCTCACTCGGGGTGCGGAGGGTATGACCGTCGTGGAAAAAGACGGACGCCATCAGCATATTCCTGCCCGCCCTGCGGACGTCTACGATGTAACGGGTGCCGGAGATACTGCTGCCGCGGCCCTGGCGATTACCCGCAGCCTCGGCTGGGAACCCATTGCCTGCGCGCAGATCGCCAACGTGGCGAGTGGCATTGCCGTCGGCAAATCGGGAACGGCGGCGGTGACCGGCCCCGAACTCGCAATGGCGTTGGCTGCCAGCGATCGCGGCGATAGAGGAATCCTCAACAGAGAACAGCTGGTCGACGCGGTGCGGCAGGCCAGGGCGGCCGGCGAGCGGGTCGTGTTTACCAACGGCTGCTTCGACATTTTGCATGCTGGGCACGTTGCCTATCTGGAAGAAGCTCGTGCGCTCGGGGAACGCCTGGTGGTGGCGGTCAATGATGACGATTCGGCCAACCGTTTGAAGGGGCCTGGGCGCCCGGTCAATCCGATAGAACGGCGGCTGCGGGTGCTTTCCGCCCTGTCGGCCGTTGACTGGGTTACTGGCTTTGCTGAGGACACGCCGATTACTCTGCTGGAAATGCTCAAGCCTGACGTTCTGGTCAAGGGTGGAGATTACGGCCCCGAAGAAGTGGTGGGAGCGGAGCTCGTCGAAGGTTACGGCGGTGAAGTCCGGGTGCTGGGTTTGGTAGACGACTGTTCCACCACGGCCATCGTCGCGCGCATTCAGGGTGCTTTGCCCGCAGGGTAATCTGTCCGATGTCAGCAGAAAAGCTGCCGAGGCGGCAGCTCAGCCGCCGCTTACGACCCGGGCGTTCTCCCTGAGGTGTTCAGGATTGATGGTTCCTACCACGATGCTGCTCACCCCGGGCTGGGCGGCCACGTACTTTAGGCTGCGTGTGCTGCTGTGGCCGCTGGCCAGCGCTTTCTTTACCAGCACCCCGCATTTTTGGGCTCCCGCCTCTGCGATCAGCGCCGCTTCGGTCGTCTCTTCGATGCTCAGCGTCGCCATGATCACGTCGCAGCCCATGGACATGGCGAGGCGAGCGCCAGCGGGTGTTTTATGCGAAATACCCACGGCCCGAATGCAGCCCTTCGCCTGCAGATGCTGCAGCGCCTGCAGGGTGCCCTCTTGCTGAAGTATGGCGACATCGTGACCGTCCGAGTGAATGAGCACGACGTCCAGATAGTCGGTGCGTAATCTGCTCAGCGAGCGTTTTACGCTGTCCTGAACGTGTTCCGGGGAAAAGTCGTAGCGCGATCTGCCGCTATCGAACTCCTCGCCGACCTTCGTACACAGCACCCAGTTCCGACGGCTGCCGGTGAGGAGTTCACCGAGGCGCGCTTCGCTGATGCCGTATGCCGGTGCGGTATCGATGAGGTT
This sequence comes from Gammaproteobacteria bacterium, assembly GCA_024640825.1. Classification (GTDB taxonomy): domain Bacteria; phylum Pseudomonadota; class Gammaproteobacteria; order Pseudomonadales; family Azotimanducaceae; genus UBA7803. Next base: position 9,412 of record JAHEEG010000012.1, on the reverse strand, counting down.
GATGCCGAGATCTCTGGCGCGGTCGAGCAACCGACGGGCGTCAGTATCGTCAGGAATTTCGAAGGCATGGGGATATTTCAGATGTTCCGAACGGCCCAGCTTTACGGTTCCAAGTCCCAGTAAGGAAACCCTGATGTCTGTTTGACCCAGCTGGCGCAGTTCCACCTTAATGGTTCCAGGGTGCGCGGCCTAACTCGGCGGTAGGAATACCGAGGGAGATCAGCGGGTTCGCAGCCGGCGGCGGCAGTAATGCCAGCACCTTATCGCCCATATCCGGGGCCAGGCTCAATTTGGTGGGCCAGGCTACAATGCATGGGCCGCGAGCGCTTGCGTAGGCCTCGTCAGGCCGCTGTCCGCGACTTTGTGCGGGTTCTGCGCGATCTACCCTAAGCGTGCTGAACTCCGCGTCAGCCCATTTGAGCCACGGCAGACAGACTTTGAGTTCAGCCATGGCGTGGTCTATCAGGGCGCCGTCACCCATCATAGCGCCATCCGTGGCCAGCTGGCCGCCAAGATACCAGATCCATCCGTCGCCGTCGGGATGGCTGGTAATTGTCAGGCGTGGCTCCGGGCGGCGGATTCCGGTAAGGCAATGGGCATACAGAGGGTACGGGTGTGCGTGACGGACCAGAACCTGGTTCAGCGGCCGGAGCTGCATAACCGGATCGTCTATCCCCAGGGCATCCAGCAGCGCCTGGTTGCCTGCCCCCGCCGTGAGTATGAGATGCCCGGCGTCAACTTCGGTCTCCCCCAGGGTCAGAGTGACGCCATCGGACCGGGCGCTGATATCATCGGCAGACAGATGCCATTGGTACGCGCATTGCCGCACCGGTTCGAGAAGCGCTTCCAGCAGGCGGCGCGTATCCAGGACGAAGTCCTGCAGCTCGTACACCACCCCGTTGAACGCTGGGGTAGCAAGCGGTTGAGGATAGTCCTCCTGCTTGAGCTTGCGAATGCGCCCGCGCAGCGCGCGGCTGGCGAAAAAGCTCGCCAGCTGGCCCAGCGTCGAAGCGTCTGCGAACATATGGTAGCGCTCACACAGGGGCTGCAGGCCACGCAGGTCTACAGGACCCCGGCCCGCCAGGCAGTCGGCCCATCGCTCCGGCATGCCGGAGATGGTCTCAGAGGCCCGACTGAGCCGGCCAGCGAGCGCGTACTTCATGCCGCCGTGAATCATGCCCTGGCTGGCCAGCGTCTGCTGCTCGCCGAGTCTTGTGGACTCCAGCAGAACGACGCTGTACCCCTTGCGGCGGAGCAGATTCAGCAACCAGATGCCGGCGATACCGCCTCCAACGATAACCGCGTCTACACAAGCTCTGTTCGCGGACGTTGAAGATTGTTGTTCGGGTCTGCTCATCTGCTGGCGAGCCTAGAGCCTGGTGGCTGAGCCCGCAAGCTTTCCGCTTTCGGTCTTGACGTTTTCGGGTGAGGCACCGCAGGCTTCACGCATGTGGTCTGCCTTATACCAGCTGCTGCTGCTGTTCGCCTATCCGCTGGTGCGCCTGCGTCTGCGCTGGCGAGCTCGCCGGGAACCCGCTTATGGAGATAGACTGGAAGAGCGCTTCGGCTGGGTGCCCGCAGATGTACCGCAGGGTGCGATTTGGTTTCACACGGTCAGCGCTGGAGAAACCATCGCTGCTGTACCCGTTATCGTTGAGCTCATCAGGCGATACCCCGATGTGCCTTTTCTGGTGACGACCATGACGCCCACGGGCTCGGAGCAGGTGCGCATGCGTCTCATCGCGGGATCGAACCCGTCGGATGGACAGCAGGATGTTCTGTCCGCTGCTGGAGAGGACGTCCAGCCCGCGGCGCAGCCGGTCGCCCACTGCTACGCCCCGTATGATTTTCCCTGGGTTTTACGGCGGTTCTTTGACCGGGTGCAGCCGCGGCTGCTGGTGCTCATGGAAACGGAACTGTGGCCAAACCTGCTGGCCCGTGCTTCCCGCGAAGCGGTGCCGGTCGTGCTGATCAACGCCAGGCTCTCGGCGCGGTCTGCCAGGGGATATCGCCGACTCGGGGGGCTGGCTCGGAAGATGCTGCAGCGCCTGGCCGTGATCGCCTGCCAGTATCCGAACCATGCAGAGCGATTTCTGGCGCTGGGTGCGACGCAGGAGCAACTGCAGGTACTCGGCAGCGTGAAGTTTGATGTGCGTTTGCCCGCGGATGCTTCAGAACGGGTCGAGGCGCTGCGCGGGCGTTGGGGGCTTCACTCCCGGCGGACCTGGATAGCCGGAAGCACCCATCCCGGAGAAGATGAAGTGCTGCTGCAAGCTCACCTGGCCGTGCGGCGGCGACTACCGGAAGCCCGCCTGATCCTGGTACCCAGACATCCGTCGCGCACGGGTGAGGTGCTGGCGCTTTGCCGGGCGCAAGGCTTGCGCGTGGCGAGGCAGAGCCAGAGCATGCCGGACGACGTCGATGCGGACGTTGTCCTGGGTGACGTGATGGGCCAGCTGATTTACCTGTACGGCCTTTCGGAAGTCGCCTTTCTGGGTGGCAGCCTACTGCCAGTTGGCGGGCACAACCCTATCGAGCCCGCGCTCTGGGGCCAGCCGCTGCTCATCGGACCGGAGCACGACAATTTTGCGGATGTGGTGGACAGGTTTGCTGAAGCCGGCTGTCTGAGTATCGTCAGCGGGGCTGAGTCGCTGGCGGTGGAGCTTTGTCGCTATCTGCAGGACCCCGGCGCCAGGCAACGAGCCGGCACGGCTGCCCAAGAAGTTGTCGCGAAGAACGGCGGCGCCCGCGACCGGCTGCTAACGCTGCTCGCTGCTCATATCGACGCTGCGATTGAGCAGTGAGTTGACGCGCTGTACCGGGTCGCTGGCGTCGGTGTAGGCGTTCAGGTCCATCAGATCCGCCTCCTCCAGTGTGCCTACCGAGCGTTTCAGCAGCAGAAAGTTGCTCATGTAGTTGTATCGAGAGTCGGCAAAGTCGAACTCCGAGCGGTACAGCAGCTGTTGGGCCTGCAGCACGTCGACGATGTTTCGGGTGCCCACCTCGTAGCCGGTTTCAACGGCTTCCAGCGCCGACTCCGATGAGCGGATGGATTTCAGACGCGCCCGCACGCGAACAACGTCGGTGGCCACAGCACGGAACAGGCTTCGGGTATTCCGAGTCACGTTCAGCTGCTGCTCCAGCAGAAACTGCCGGGACTGATCCGCCAACGCCCGCGCTTCCCGCGCCCGCGCGCTGGTCAACCCGCCCTGATAGATGGGCACGTTGATGGACGCGGCGTAGGTGGTCTGGTTGGTGGTGTCCCCCAGAAAATTCAGGCCGCCGGTAACGAAATGTGATTCTGTAACGCTGACGTCGATGGTGGGGAGATGTCCCGACCTGCGCGCCTTCAACGTGCGTTCTGCTGCCAGCAACTGGGCCTGGGCGGACTGGATGTTGAGGTTGCTCTGCAACGCGGTGTTGACCCACTCGTCTTCGTTCTGGGGGTCGGGATCGACGATGGGAAGCGATTCGGATATGCGGTTGAGCTGGCTGTACGAGCGTCCGGTCAGGGTCCTAAGAGACTCGAAGAAGATGTCCTGGTCAGCGTCTGCCTGGATCCTTCTTACAACAGTATTGTCGTAGACGGCCTGTGCCTCGAGCACATCTGTGATTGCCACCAGGCCGACGTCGAAGCGCTGCTGTACCTGCTCCAGCTGGCGTTTGACGGCGGCCTCTTCTGCCGCCGTGGACTCCAGCAGATCCTGGGCCCGCAGCACGTTGAGATAGGCTTCGACGACTCGCACGATAAGCTGCTGCTGCGTGGAGGCGAAGGCGCGCTCGGCCTCGGTAACGCTCGCTTTGGCGCTGGTATAGTCGAACCAGCTTGCAGCATCGAATACGGGTTGCCGCACCTCTGCCTGCCAGCCGTGGTTGTTGAAGTCGTCGTCTGGCACCGGGACGACAGCCCCGCCGCCGGTGTCAACGAAACTGCCTGGAAAACGACGTTCGTTCCAGGCCGACTGCCCACTGGCGGCAACGTTCGGCAGCAGGGCCGAGCGTGCCTGAGGCACGGCTTCCTGACGGGCCTGATATCCCGATGCGGCTGCGCCCAGCACGGGATCGTTCTCCTTCGCGGTCTCGTAGACTTCCAGCAGGCTATCTGACCGGGCTGGCGCTGTGAGCATCAAGGACGCCATCAGTGCTGATGCGATGTAGAGGAACTTTTTCGACTTACGGATGGGCTGCATCGGAGAAATTTGCCTCGGCAGAAGGGGATAGGGCGGAGTCCCAGTGAACGAAGTTTAGCAAAGGCGCCAGAAGAAAGTCCCCGTTGCCCTCCGAAAGGATTTTGCGACCTGGTTTGAGTTATGGTCGTTTCTACGGGCGCCTGGCTCTCAGGGACGGTGACGCTTCCGGTAGGCGCAGGGTATAGTAGGCGACCACTATGAAACTCAGCATGTGATTTTGCCCAGAACAACCCATCGTTACCGCGTAGACCTGCCCGCACACATGGCTGAGTGTGACGCGAACTATTTGCGGTTGATGAAACTTTTCCCGGCGCTGCGGGAACACGATGTCAGCGTGATCGGCGTCGCTTTGGGCGAACATCCTTATAAAGTGCAGATTCGCGTCGTCGAGCGGGCTCCCTACACCACGCTCATCGAGCTGCACCAGCTGCCCGAGGCACCCTTCAGCATGCGGCCCCGACTTACCGTGCGTCTATATCACGACGCCCGCAGTGCCGAGGTAGTCGAGTACCATGGCGCCCGGCACTTCCGGCCGGTTTACGACTATCCGAACCGTGATATGCACCTTCCGGACGAAAAGGCGCAGGTCAACCGGTTTCTCAGCGAGTTTCTGTCGTTGTGCCTGACTCACGGTGTCTCGATAACGGAACCTGTGCTTGCGGGCTGAAAATTCCCGAGCGCCTTCGGTAAAGGTGCTCCAGATTACAGACTCTCATCTACGACCTAATTCAGGACAGCGCCTGCTGGGTGTCGATACGGCAGAGTCGTTGCGGGCCGTGCTGGCCCAGGCTTTTGGCGAGAGCACACCGCAGCTGGTTGTGGCCTCAGGCGACCTGGCGCACGATCCTGAGGTGCGCAGTTATCGTCGGTTTCTCGCCGTGCTCCGCGAATTTCATCAGGGCGCTACGCTTTTTATGCCGGGGAACCATGATCTGGCGGTACCCCTTGCCCGGACGCTCCCCGGTCCGGACTCCATTGCCCTGGGGGATTGGGAAGTCGTCGGTTTTGACAGCCACGCCGACGACCGGCCGGAGGCCGAGCTTACAACCGTCGACCTGGCGGCGCTGCAGGATCGGATCGCCGGATCCACCGCCCGTCATCTGCTGCTGGCCTGCCATCATCCGCTGGTCGATGTCGGCTGTCCCTGGCTCGATAAGGATCGCATTAAAAATGGCGGGGAGCTGTTAGAATGGTGTGTCGGAAACGCTCGCGTTCGCGGGGTGGTGTTCGGCCACGTGCACCAGGTCGTCGAGCGCCGGTACAAAGGCATCACTGTGCTGGGCACGCCGTCCACCTGTTTTCAGTTCGCACCCGGTTCTGCGCGCTTCGCCATTGATGAGACGACGGCGTCTCGTCAGCCTGGCTATCGCTGGCTGGAACTGCAGGCAGATGGAACCATTGTCAGCGTGGTCCGCCGCGTGACCGATTACCCATTGAACATCGATTTGTCCGACAGGGATTGAAGACATGGCAGAAGCCGATTATTCCGCGGAATCGATTCAGGTGCTTTCTGGCCTGGAGCCGGTACGCCGCCGCCCGGGTATGTATACCGACACCACGCGCCCCAACCATCTGGTGCAGGAAGTGGTGGACAACAGCGTCGACGAGGCGCTTGCGGGTCACGCCCGGGAGATAGAAGTCTCGCTATTCAAAGATGGCTCGGTAGAGGTTATTGATGATGGCCGCGGCATGCCTGTGGATGTGCATCCGAAGTTCAAAGTTTCCGGTGTCGAACTCATCCTCACGCGTCTTCACGCCGGTGGAAAGTTCGATGACCGAAGCTACAGCTTTTCCGGTGGCCTGCACGGCGTTGGCGTGTCCGTGGTCAACGCGCTCTCGGAATGGCTGGAAGTCGAGGTCAAGCGCGATGGCTCGCTCTACCGACAGCGATACAAGAAAGGCAAGCCCACCGGCAAGCTGAAGGCTGTGGACAGCGTCGGCAAGCGTAATACCGGAACCCGCGTGCGTTTTCTGCCGGAAGCCGACTATTTCGACTCAGCCAGAATATCAGTGCCTCGGCTTAAACATCTGCTGCGTGCCAAAGCCGTGCTCTGCCCGGGACTGCGGGTCAGCCTGAGCGTGGAGGGAAACGGCGAGGAGAGCGACAGCTGGTGCTACGAAGACGGGCTGCGCAGCTATCTGGAAACGTCTCTGGCCGGCGCGGAGGCGGTTCCGAAAGAACCTTTCCGGCACAGCGCTGAAGGTAACCAGGAAGCGGTGGACTGGGCGTTGAAGTGGATTGTGGACGGCGGGGAGCTGGTCACTGAATCCTACGTTAATCTCATTCCCACGCCCCTGGGAGGGACCCATGTCAACGGTCTGCGCAGCGGTCTGCTGGACGGGCTGAAAGAGTTCTGTGAGTTCCGTGACCTGCTGCCCAGGGGCGTAAAGCTCACCGGCGACGACCTGTGGGATCAGTGTGCCTATGTCCTGTCTGCAAAGATGGCTGATCCCCAGTTTTCCGGTCAGACGAAGGAGAAGCTGTCTTCGCGGCAGTCCGCCGCGTTCATCAGCGGCGTTGCGAAAGATGCGTTCAGCCTGTGGCTCAACGAGCACCCTCAGGATGGCGAGCGCCTTGCCGAGCTGGCGATCAGTAATGCTCAGCGCAGGGTCCAGGCGAGCAAAAAGGTAGCCCGCAAGAAAATCACAGCCGGCCCTGCGCTGCCGGGAAAGCTGGCGGACTGTTCGGGACAGGACGCCGATCGTGCGGAACTGTTTCTGGTCGAAGGGGATTCCGCCGGAGGGTCCGCGAAGCAGGCCCGGGAGCGCGAATTTCAGGCCGTGATGCCGCTTCGCGGCAAGATTCTCAATACCTGGGAGGTGGCGCCGGCAGAAGTGCTGGCTTCTCAGGAAGTGCATGACATTGCAGTCGCCATTGGTGTCGACCCCGGTTCCGCCGACCTTAGCGGATTGCGCTACGCGAAGGTCTGCGTACTTGCAGATGCCGATTCCGACGGCGCCCACATCGCTACCCTGTTGTGTGCGCTTTTCCTTCGGCATTTCAGGGCCCTGGTGGAAGCAGGCCATGTATACATAGCCATGCCGCCGCTGTATCGAGTCGACGTAGGCAAAGACGTGTACTACGCGCTGGACGAGTCGGAGAAAGAAGGGGTTCTCGACCGCATCGCTGCGGAGAAGAAGCGCGGTACCGTCAACGTTCAGCGTTTCAAGGGACTTGGCGAGATGAACCCGATGCAGCTGCGGGAAACGACCATGGCGCCGGATACCCGAAGGCTCGTACAGCTGACGCTGGATGGCTCGGGAAAAACCGACGAGCTGATGGATATGCTGCTTGCCAAGAAGCGCGCGCACGATCGCCGCAGCTGGCTCGAAACCAAGGGAGACCAGGCGAACCTCTTGGAATGAAAGGGAATGAAAGGGAACTAGGTTGAATAATACGCCCGCCCGGCGTTTACAGCCTGTTGAAGATCAAGGACCGAAATGGACACAGATACCGCTGATTTTGAGACCCTGCCGTTGCGACAGTACACCGAGCGCGCGTACCTGGAATATTCCATGTACGTCATTAACGACCGCGCGCTGCCGCATATTGCCGACGGGCTCAAGCCGGTTCAGCGACGCATTATCTATGCAATGAACGAGCTGGGCTTGCCCAGCACTGCTAAATTTGCCAAGTCGGCTCGGACGGTCGGCGACGTGCTGGGGAAGTTTCACCCGCACGGTGACAGCGCCTGTTATGAAGCCATGGTGCTCATGGCGCAGCCGTTCTCCTTTCGTTACCCGCTGGTGGATGGTCAGGGCAACTGGGGCGCACCGGACGATCCTAAGTCGTTTGCCGCCATGCGCTATACCGAAGCGCGTCTCTCCCCCTATGCGGATCTGCTGCTGTCGGAAATCCGTCAGGGTACGGTGGACTTTGCCCCCAATTTCGATGGCACCCTTCAGGAACCGCGGCTGCTGCCGGCGAGAGTGCCGTTCGTTCTGCTAAACGGCAGCACGGGAATTGCGGTAGGCATGGCGACCGACATGCCGCCCCATAACCTCAATGAGGTGGTCAGCGCCTGCATCCACCTGCTCGACAGCCCCAAGGCGACCGTCGCGGATCTGATGACGCACATAAAGGGCCCTGACTTTCCTTCGGAAGCTGTGATCATCACGCCCGAGGCGGAGATCCGCCAGCTATACGAAACGGGCCGAGGGGGCATCAAAGCCAGAGCCGTGTATCACCAAGAGCAGGGGGATGTGATCATTACCGCGCTTCCTCATCAGGCATCACCGACGAAGATCCTTGAGCAGATCGCACAGCAGATGCAGGCCAAAAAGCTTCCGATGCTTGCCGATCTGCGGGACGAGTCCGATCATGAAAGCCCTACCCGCCTGGTGCTGGTGCCCCGGTCCAACCGGGTGGACATAGAGCGTCTCATGTCCCACCTGTTCGCCACGACGGATCTCGAGAAGAGTTATCGCGTCAACCTGAACCTGATAGGTCTGGATATGCGGCCTCAGGTCAAGAATCTGGCGGGTATTCTCAAAGAGTGGCTGACCTTCCGGCAGCAGACGGTAATCCGCCGGCTCGAATTCCGCCTCGAAAAAATCAACGACCGGCTGCACATACTGGACGGTCTGCTGGTGGCCTACCTCAATCTCGATGAGGTGATTCGGATCATTCGCGAGGAAGACGAGCCAAAAACCGTGTTGATGCGGGCTTTCAAACTGACCGAAATCCAGGCGAATGCCATACTGGATCTGCGGTTGCGCCAGCTGGCCAAGCTCGAAGAGATGAAGCTTCGAGGAGAAAAGGATGAGCTTGAAGCGGAACGTGCGGATATAGAGAAAATTCTCGCTTCAAAAGCGAGGCTGAAAACCCTGATCAAAAAGGAACTCCTGTCTGACGCGGAGGAGTATGGTGACGAACGACGTTCGCCGCTGAAGAACGTCGAGGAATCTTCCGCTTACAGCGAAGAGGATCTGATCAGCAACGAGCCCATCACCGTGGTGCTCTCCGAAAAGGGCTGGGTGCGTAGCGCAAAAGGCCATGAGCTGAACCCCGAGGATTTGAACTACCGTTCCGGAGACAGGTTCAGTTGTGCGGTACGTGGGCGTACCAGCGATTCGCTGGTGTTTCTAGATTCCGCGGGCCGCAGTTACTCCGTCGCTCCGCATACGCTTCCCTCGGCGCGGGGACAGGGAGAACCGCTGACAGGTCGTCTGAAACCGCCCGCCGGCGTTCGCTTCGTTGGTCTTGCTCTCGGACGGCCTTC
>JAHEEG010000085.1 GCA_024640825.1 Gammaproteobacteria bacterium | reverse complement strand
GGAACTGGCCGGCGTCGTGCTTCTCCTGGTGGGCATATACCTGCTGATCTGAGCCGGTCAGCTCTGAAAGCGGTAGTATTCGATACCCGAGTCGTCGAAGTGTTCTTCTCTCTGGCCGATGTGGTCGATGTAGAAGACGCCCGGCTGCGGCGGCGATGTCTCTTCGAAAGAGATTCCGTCATGCAGCGCCTGGTACCCGGCCTCGTCCAGATCCTCAGGGGTGCCCAGAGCTTGCTGGAAACCAATCTTGCGAGCCGCTGCTTCCCAGCCTTTCATCACCCGCATGGGAATCGCTTCCGCGGCATCGCCGCTACCGTAGCCCAGGGTGAGAATTCTGGTGTCCCCAAGGGCCATGCCCTGCGCCGCCGCCTCCTCGAGCCCCGCGGCCATCCAGGCGGGCAGCGACGCGGTGTACAGGTTTCCCACTTCCTGCATGCCGCCGTTGCCGAGGCCGGTCATCAGCTCGCTAAATTGAGGGGCCTCGCGAAACACGCGCGCCGTCTGAGTGCTGAGAGGATACAGATCCTCGCCGAGCGCCTGCTGTTCCACGAGCGCGTAGACATCGGGCTCGTGGCTCAGCTCCGCTACCAGATCGGCCAGGTCGATGCCGGCGGGTTCGGTATAGCGCTGGAGTTCCAAATGGTCATCGGCGTTGCCAACGGCCAGGGCCAGCAGGTAACTCATGATCAGACCGGTTTCCGCCATGCGCTGGTAGGGCCGATGCAGGAAGGTGGCCGAAAGCGCGCGCAGGAACTCAGCCGGTCGGTCGACAGTTTGTTGACCGTTCGCCGTTTCCAGGCGGGCAAACATACTGCGAGTCGCAGCAAGCACCTCATCGATGTAGCAGGTGGTCGAGTACTTGCCGTTGAATACCGGAAAATCGCGAGGCTGTGCGTATTTTGATGGCGCCTGCTGCATGAATCGAAAGAACGGTTTGCGAAAATCAGGACCGCGGTAGTCGGACGCGCTTCCCGACAGGCCCAGCTCCAGAGACAGCAGTTTTGGTGCGGCTTCCACCAGCATCGCTACCGCTCCGGCACCCTGTGTCGGCTCTCCGGAGGTCGCCCGCTGGTACTCGGCAACATCGGAGCACACCACGATTGCGATGCGTCCCCTGCCGTCCAGCGCCAGATACCTGGCGGCGGCCTTCAGCGCGTAAACCCCGCCAAGGCAGGCGTGCTTGAACTCCGGCACTTCACAGGCTCGCGACAGCAGGGCCCGGCCCCGTTGCTTCAGGGCGCGGTTGACCATGCCTTTGACAATGACCGATCCGGCGGAGTTGTCGGTGCTTGATTCGGTGCCCAAGCCGAGAAAACCAACTCGCGTCGGGTCGAGGTCATACTGCTCGATGAGTCTGATCACCGCGGTTGCAGCCATGGTGTATGCGTTCTCGTTGGGCCCGCGCATGCGGAATCCGGTGCCAATTACCGCCCGCACCTTATCCCAGCTGTCCCCCGTCCAGCGGCACCAGTCGTCCAGCCGGACCCGATAGCGGGGCAGATAGCTGGCAAAGCCGCTGATGCCGATTTCGGTTTCCACCATGGTGATTTGCTACTCCGTGTTTCCGGGCTCGTCGATGGGTTCTGCGCCTGGGGCTGCGGACGTTTGATTCAGCCTGTCTGCAAACTGCTCGCGCAAGCGCTGCCACTCCATTTTGAACCAGGGCGTAAAGCAATTCTCCGACGCCGCCAGTTCGGCGTTCAGATCAATCTCGGAAATCCAGCGCCACTCGTCGATCTCGGTTGTGTTGATCCTTGGCTCTTGAGACGTCTGCCCTATATAGACCGAGCATAGCTCGTGTTCGGCGCCCAGGGTGCCGAAGCGGGCCTGATACTCAAATTTATAGACGAAGCTGACTGGGGTCTGCAGCCCGAGCTCCTGGCCCATGCGCCGCTGTACGGCTTCGTCCATCGCTTCGCCCATGCGAGGATGTGAGCAGCAGCTGTTGGACCAGAACGATGGCCACAGACGTTTGCTGGACGCTCGCCGCTGCAGCAGCAGCTCGCCGGCCGGGTTGAAGATGAACAGCGAAAAAGCCCTATGCAGGACGCCGCCACCGTCATGGCACGCGGCTTTGTCCAGATAGCCGACTTCCCGGTCGCTGGCATCCACCAAGATCAGAGGTTCTCGATCGTTGGATACGATTTCGGATTTGGTCAGGGGTCGGCTCACCCGTTCTCCACAATGCGGCTTAAGCAGGGCTTCAGCCCTGCGTGCGTTCAGGAGCGCGAGTTTACCTAAATCTCCGCCCCCGGTCGTCGCTGATCGGTCGACGTCAGGGCATTCTTTTGGATTGCCGCAGGTGGACGCGCTTTCTCGGGCTGCCTACCATGTCTGACTTTTTCGCCGCAGACGTGGGCAGTGCCCCGACAACTTCCCGACAGCGCATTCGCGATCGGGCGGCTGTTACACGTGAGGATCAGGATTCATGAAGGGTAGCCCCAGGCAGTTCGCGATTGATGCCGGCGGCGTCGAGCTCACCTATTTCGAATGGGGGAACCCGGACTCGCCGGTGATTCTGCTGGTTCACGCCACCGGCTTTCATGCCCGGTGCTGGGATCGAACCATCGCCTCGCTGGTTGGGGACTATCGGGTAATCGCACCGGACATGCGTGGCCACGGGCGCAGCGCCCGGCAGCAACCTTACGTCTGGAACAGTTTCACCCGGGACCTCGAGCTTCTGGTGGACTCGCTGCAGATCCGCGACGCCATCGGGGTTGGCCACTCCCTAGGCGGGCATTGTATCACCCAGCTGGCGGCTGGCCGGCCTCGGGTTTTCCAGCGACTGCTGCTGGTTGACCCGGTTATCCTAGACCCACAGGCTTACAGCAAAGAACGCTACGCCGAGTTCACGGGCCCTGAAGACCACCCGGTGGCGCGCCGCCGCAACCACTGGGTATCCTGGGAAGAAATGTTTCAGAGATTTCGGGATCGTCATCCGTTTTCTCTGTGGCAGCCCCAAGCGCTCGAAGACTACTGCCGATTCGGCCTGCGCCCAAGGACGGATGGCGAAGGTTTTGAGCTGGCGTGCCCGCCCGTGGTGGAAGCGTCCATTTACCTGGGCAACGCCCGCAGTGATATCTACGAGCGGATGTCAAAAATCACAATCCCCATCGTCGTACTTCGGGCCAAGGCTCGCGATCCTGATGCTCATGACCTCATGGATTTTGCCAGCTCTCCGACCTGGGAAAGTCTCGCCGCGCAGTTTCCCCGGGGTCGTGATGTTTATCTGCCGCATCTCAGTCATTTCATACCGATGCAGGACCCACAGCTGACGGCTCGCTTCATTGCGGACGAACATGCGCTACCCTAGGCTGCGATGCGTTCCCTTCGGGAGAGACTGATGGGTATCCTTTCTTGGCTGGTTCTGGGTCTGGTGGTTGGCGTCGCTGCCAAGCTGCTGCACCCGGGCAGGGACCCCGGTGGCGTGCTGGTAACGGCCGGCATTGGAATGGCGGGCGCCTTTGTGGGTGGCTACGGCGGTACGCTGCTCGGCCTGGGTGGCGTTACCGGCTTCGATTTGCGATCCCTGGCCCTGGCTACGCTGGGTGCGCTTATCCTGCTGTCGGCCTTTCGTATCTCCAGCCGCCGATTCTGAACGGGCTCCGCGCCGGCGAGATGTTCATCAGAGAGCCTCTGTCAGAGTCTGGTATCAGGGCAGTTAGCAGGACGCTTTATCGGGAATTGGGCGCGCGGTGAGGGGCCGTGGATTCGTACTGCCACAATCCGCTCCTCGATATACCCACGACAAAAATGACAAAGGACACGCCGATGCCGGGCAGCAGCGCGGACAGTGGCGATGTCCACTCGATGAGGAAACCGAGCAGTATCGAGCTGATCGGAGCGGAAACCATGAAGCTCACCAGCAGTATGGAAAGTATCTGGGCCCGGTGGCGCGAATCCGCTAATTCCTGAACGGTCGTTCTGACCATGGTCGTCGTCACGCCCATGTTGAGGCCCCAGGAAAAGATCGCCGCGTAGAAGAGCCAGAGAGCCGGTCGGGTAAACAGTAAGAGCAGTATGACGACCCGGGTCAGCTGCATGAACAGAAACAGCCGCCCCGGCCATTTCAATGGCATGAAAGTCAGCAGTAGCAGGTTGGAGCCGACGCTGCCCGTGGTGAAAATGATCATCACTTTGGCGAAGAATGCAGCGTCCCCTCCGTAAACCTCTTTGACGATGTATGGGATCGCGACGATGTAGGCGCCGGCGTTGAACAGGCTGGACAGAAAGTTCAGCCCGATCACGTTGCGGACCAGCGGTGAGTGCCAGAGGGCCCGGAAGCCGCTCGAGAGCCCGGGACGACCAATCGCCCCCGCAGCCATGGGCATGGAGGGCAGCTGCAGCACGGCGAACAGACCGAGGAAGAAAAATGTCGCTTGCAGAACCAGTATGGTTTCGAGACCGAGGCTATCCAGCTGTCCACCGAGATAGAAACCGCCCAACCCCACCAGTGAGGTGAATATGGTCATGATGGTAACCGCCCGTTGAGTATCCAGGCGGGTGACCCGGCTCAACATGGATTGACGGGCAGGGTCCGCCAGCGCTTGCACGCTGGCCATGAGCACCCCGAACAGCACTACCCACCAGTAACCCAGCAGGTCCGCGCGGTAGACGGCGGCGATGAGCAGGGGTGGGAGGGTCATAAGCACGTGCATGCTGGCCAGGTAGGTCCGACCATTTAACCGGTCGCCGAGCAGACCGCCCAGAAACAGCACGAGCAGGGGCGGAAACTCGGCCAGAGAACGGGCCAGGCCTGCTTCGTTTGCCGGTCTTTCCAGCACCCCTACCAGCAGCCAGGTGAAAAGAAATCCCTGCAGGCTCATGCCCGCCATCCACAGGCTCGAACTGGTGAGATACCAGGGGTAAGCCGAAGGACCAGGGCGCGTGGGTGGGTAGGCTGACATGGGAGTCCCGCATTGTCCGATGGGCATCATACCGGTAGGCTGGGGGTGAGGCCCGAAAGGCGGTCGGGGGATTCAAAAAAGGGGGTATGGACATGCAGGTCGGCGCCACCATGGCATTCAATCACCACACCAGCGCGGCGTTCATGGTTGCGGCAGCGCAGGCCGTGGAAGCGGCAGGGTTTCACTCTCTCTGGGTACCCGAGCACGTGGTCTTTTTTCCCGATTACGAATCCCGCTATCCGTACTCGGGAGATGGGCGGATTCCCGGCGATCCGGAAGGTGTGCTGGATCCGTTCATGGCGTTGACCTACATTGCGGCTGGCACGCGTTCCATTCGGCTAGGCACGGGCATCTGCCTGGTGCCGCAACGCCAGCCGGTCTACACGGCCAAACAGGTTGCCGACCTGGATTACCTGTCAGGTGGGCGGGTGGATTTCGGCGTCGGCATCGGCTGGCTCAAAGAAGAGTTCGAGTTGCTGCAGATGTCATTTTCGGGTCGGGCGGGGCGCTGCCTGGAGTACCTGGAGGTAATGCAGGCGCTTTGGGCGCCGGGCGTCAGCAGCTACGCGGGCACAAACTACACGCTTCCCGCCTGCCTGATGAACCCGAAGCCCGCGCAGAACCCACATCCGCCGATCTTCTTCGGCGGGGAGAGCGACGCGGCGTTGCGACGGGTGGTCTCTCACGGGCAAGGCTGGTACGGCTTCGATCTCAGTCCGGAGGCCCTGGTGGCGCGTCTGCAGCGCCTTCGGGAGATGGCCGACGAATCCGGGCGAGATTCTGCAGACCTGCTGATTTACCTGGGTCCGAACAAGCAGCCAGTCACTGCGGAAACCGTGGCCGCGTATGAAGCGGCGGGTGTGGATCAGCTGATCGTGCCGGTGATGGCGGGGAATATGGACCGTCTGCAGAGGCGCATAGACACTATGGCTTCCGTTCTGGGGCTCGCAACGTGAAAAAAATGTACATATATACAGAAAGATAGGGAACAACCTGACTATAGAAACCGAGATTTAGTTAACAAACTTGATATGGACAGTGTGGAGTGCGCGGGGGAGACTCTTCACTTACTTCCAGCATTGGAAACGACGAGTATGAACGCACCAAGGAGCAACGAGCGGCCACGTACCTGGTTTCGTTCTGACCGCGTTTTTCTCAGCGATGGGACGTGGTACTTCCATACCAGAGAGGGCGTGGATATTGGCCCTTACGAATCGCAGTTCGAAGCTGAAATAGAAGCGGGTTTGCTCAGAGAACTGATGCGCGGACCGGACGGTGAAGGCAATGCCCTTGCACTCATTCGGGAATTCGTCGTCGAGTCTTATGCGATGGGCCGACCGTTGACACCCAGTTTCTCCGGCGGCGCCTGATCAATTTGGGCGCGAAGCCACTGCGCCGGTAGGGGTAAGGTACCTCGCACCATCTCCTTTTTATCCCCCCAATAACGTAGCCAAAACGCATACCGCCGGCTATCTCGTTTGGCCCCGTCTTCAGCTTTCCCGCTAGGGTGCGAGGCGGATGGGGTCAACACCGTGTTGAAGGGTCATAATAGCTGCTCAATTTCATCGACAGCCCAGGGGGAGCTATGCCCAGATTGAGACAAGTGAGTCGGGACGAAGCGCCGGAGCACATCCAGCACATGTACAGTTTCCTCTTCGGCGATCGAGATCCGGTGGAGGAACCCGGTACAGAAACCGGGACGCCCGGCGACTGGTGGACGGTGTTTGCGCTGGTGCCGGACTGTTTCGACCATGCTGTGGCGGGGTTTCGCTTCTACCGTAGCCCGAAACGGGAACTTGATCCCAAACTTCGCGAGCTGGGTCAGGCCCGGGCGGGATATGCCAGAGGCAGCCAGTTCGTTTTCTCCCAGCACTGCAAGGCCATGCGCCACCTGGGTTTCAGCGAAGAGCAGATCGCCGCGATCCCACACTGGTCTGCCGGCGACTGCTTCGATGAGCAGGAGAGGCTGGTGTTGGCGTACACCGACTGTCTGGTTCTGGAAGGTGGGCGCACGCCGGATGGTCTGTTCGAAGCCCTCTCAGAGCACCTCTCGGACCGCGAGATTCTGGAACTGACCTATATCACCTGTCTGTACGAGATGCATGCCACCATGTGCCGGGCGCTGCGTCTGGAATACGACGACGTTGACGAGCGGGTTGTGGAAATCGCCGCGCCGACGGGAAGCGGTGACATACTGCAGGCCGTGGACGAGGAGTGACGCCGGGTTTCCGCTGAGTTTCCGGCTCAGCGGACGACGCTGAGATACTCTTCGATCCGCCCAAGGTGGCCTTCGACGCTGGTTTTCCCGGCGTTGTGGGTGGCAATGGCCAGGTGGGTAGCGCCTAGATCCCGCCATTTTGCGGCGTGAGATGCCCACCGCTCAGGCGTTCCCCCGGCATATTGTGCCTGCGCCTGTATTCCGAAGCCCTCCATGGATAGCCCAGCAGCCTGCCGATGGCTGCGGATGGTTTCTATGCACTGCCGGGCAGCGTCGTTGGCTCCCATGAGTGGAATCCAGCCGTCGCCAAGGCGGCCGCAACGCGCCAGCAGGGCTGGTGCTGATCCGCCGAACCATATGGGTATCGGCTGGCTGGGGCGCGGGTTGATGCTGGCCGCGCTGATGGTGTGATATTTTCCGCTGTAGGTCAGGCTGTCTTCCGTCCAGAGCTTTCGAAGCAGCTCTACCTGCTCTTCCTGGCGCTCGCCGCGTTGACTGAACGCCACGTCGAGAGCTTCGTATTCAATCTTGTTCCAGCCGGTTCCGATGCCCAATCGGAGGCGATTGCTCGACAGCAGCGCCACTTCCGCGGCCTGTTTTGCCACCAGCACCGTCTGGCGCTGGGGCAGAATCAGAATCGTCGTGATGAGATCGATTTTCTCCGTTACGGCGGCGATGAAAGCAAAGGTTGTCAGAGGCTCGTGGAATGCCACGTCCTTGTCGTAGGCGCCTTTCCAGCCGCCGGGCCTGTTCGGGTCCGCACCCATAACGTGATCGTAGATCAGCAGATGGGTGGCGCCGAGTGCCTCAGCGCCCTGAGCGTAGTCCCGAATGGCTCCTGGATCGGTGCCGATCTCGTTGTGCGGAAATACTGCGCCAAACTCCATAGTGATCCCCTGTCTTTTCCCGTTACGCTCTGCGTTTCTGTCTGCAGCGTCGATGAGCCTTCCGGTTCCGGCTCAGTGTGAAAGCGATTCGAGGAATCCCTCGATAGCCGCTGCCGCCTTTGGTTCCGTGAGCAGCGGCGCATGACCCACGCGAACCACCTCGGCATGCTGCATGGACCCGTGCCGAGCGGCCATCTGTTTTACAGTCTCGGCAGACAGGATATCCGATAGCGCGCCGCGAACAACCAGCAGCGGCTTAGCCGTCAGCGCATCGAATACCCCCCACAGATCCGCAGGGACCGCCGCCTGCTGGTCCTGTTTGATTGGCGATGAAATGGCTGGATCATAGGCCAGCTCGGGTCGGCCTTCGGCGTTTTCCCGAAAAATTCGGTGTGTGAAGGCGAGCCACTGAGCCTCGGAAAAGTCAGGAAAAGCCTGGCTATTGTTGGCCTTGGCCACTGCTACGGCATCGTCCCAGCTGGTCACCGGGTGTTGCTTGCTCACGTATCCCTGAATACGCGCCAGCCCCGAGGCCTCCACCACCGGGCCGATGTCGTTGAGCACGACGCCGCGGATGCGCTGGGGCGCCGCGGCGGTCATCAACATGGACATCAGTCCGCCCATGGACGTGCCTACCAGGGCAACGTGTTCGATACCCATAGCGTCAAGCAATGCGAACGCGTCAGCGACATAGGTCTTCAGTTGATAGTGACTGGGGTCCTGGTCGTAGGCCGAGCGGCCTCGGCCTCGCGGATCCATGGCGATGACCCGGTAGCGTTTGCATAGTCTTTCGGCAAGTTCTTCGAAGTCCGCGGAATTTCGTGTTAGCCCGGGCAGACAGAGCACGGTCAGACTGGCGCTGTCTTTGTCGCAGCCGTGGGGGCTGCCATAGTCTCGGGCATAGAGCGTGAGGCCATCCGCAGTTTTCAGCCAGAAATCCCCCCAGACATCTTTCGAGTTGCTCATCGTGGTTGCTCGGCCGCCAGGTCTGATTCTCTGCCGGCAAGAGTAACCCATCCTCGTTTTGGGGTCCCGCACCGTCCTCCGCGGGTGCGAACGCTTCGCCTGAACAACGTGCTCGGGCGGTAGGGAAAGACCGCCAATACGGTTACAATGCGCCGCTTTTCGGGTACCGGTCGGGATATGGCTGAACCAGCGCAGACGGGCAGTACGTTCTCCTTTGTGAATATGGAGCACGAAGTGTTGAGCTTCTGGGAAGAGGGCCGGATCTTCCAGAAATCGCTCGACAGCACTCGCGAGAAAAAACCCTACATCTTTTACGACGGCCCACCCTTTGCGACCGGGCTTCCGCATCATGGGCACATCGTTGCCAGCACCATCAAGGACATCGTGCCCCGCTACTGGACCATGAAAGGGCGCTATGTGCTGCGTCGTTTTGGTTGGGACTGTCATGGCCTGCCCATAGAGCACGAGATTGATAAGCAGCTGAACATGTCTGCTCAGCAGGCGGTAGAGAAACTGGGCGTCGCCGGTTACAACCAGATGTGCCGTACCATCGTTCAGAGATACGTATCGGAATGGCGCGATACCATCACCCGACTGGGGCGCTGGGTGGATTTTGACAACGACTACAAGACCATGGACCCATGGTTCATGGAGTCGGTGTGGTGGGTGGTCAAGCAACTGTGGGATAAGGGCCTGATCTATCAGGGTGTAAAGGTGATGCCCCTGTCCACCGAACTGGGTACGCCGCTCTCCAATTTCGAAGCGAACTCGAACTACCAGGATGTGCAGGACCCTGCCATTACCGTCTTGTTCAAGCTGCGGGACGAGGACGCGTACCTGGCCGCCTGGACAACCACGCCCTGGACGCTGCCTTCGAATCTGGGGATATGCGTCGGGCCTGACATCGAGTACGTGAAGGTCCATGACCCGGGCCTTAACAAAGACGTCTATTTCGCTGCGGAGCGGCTTTCAGCTTACGGCGATTTCGAAATCAAAGAGACCACGACGGGACGGCGTCTGGCAGGTCGACGCTACGAGCCGCTGTTCCCGTACTTTGCCGAACAGGAGGATCTGGGTGCGTTTGTCGTGGTTACGGATGACTATGTCACCGCCGACAGCGGTACCGGTCTGGTGCATCAGGCGCCGGCGTTCGGTGAGGACGATTATCGGATTTTGCGCGCGGCTGGCATCGAGGCCTTTGCCTGCCCCGTAACTATGCAGGGAGAGTTCACCGACGAGGTGAGCGACTTCGCAGGTCAGTACGTCAAAGATGCTGACAAGGACATAGTGCGTTACCTCAAGGATAGGGGGACGCTCTACCGTCAGGAAGTCATTCAGCACAGCTATCCGTTCTGTTACCGCTCTGATACGCCACTGATTTACCGGGCGATACCCTCTTGGTACGTGCGGGTGACCCAGATTGTGGACAAGCTGCTGGCGGCCAACGAGCATATCCGCTGGGTACCCGAACACATCAAGCAGGGTCGGTTTGGCAACTGGCTGGAAGGTGCGATCGACTGGTCCATTTCCCGCAACCGGGTCTGGGGCACACCTATCCCCATCTGGATAAACGACGAGACGGGGCGGACGATCTGCATCGGCTCGATCGATGAACTCGAAGCCTTTTCGGGCACACGGGTGGACGACCTGCATCGGGAATTCGTTGACCCGCTGACCTTTCAGGTCGACGGCGAGGAAGGAACATACCGACGTATCGAGGAAGTGCTCGATTGCTGGTTTGAATCGGGCTCCATGCCCTACGCCCAACTGCATTACCCTTTCGAAAACGAGAAGGTATTCGCGGCTGGCTTTCCGGCAGAGTTCATCGCTGAAGGCCTGGATCAGACTCGCGGCTGGTTTTACACGCTCACGGTGCTTGCCGCTGCGCTTTACGACAAGCCAGCATTTCGCAACGTCATCGTCAACGGCATGGTCATGGCCGAGGACGGCAAGAAGATGTCCAAACGGCTGCGCAACTACACGCCGCCTGACGAGCTGATGGAAACCTACGGTGCGGACGCGCTGCGCCTTTACCTGATCAATTCCGGTCTGGTTCGAGGTGAAGAGCAGCGTTTTGCGGATTCGGGGGTTCGGGACATGACCCGGCGAGCGCTTTTACCATGGTATAATGCGTTTTCCTTTCTCCGAACCTATGCAGAGATCGACGAGTGGTCGCCTGACAAGGGGCTGCACGTTGGCGAGAACATTCTCGATCAGTGGATACTTTCGCGGCTGCAGACTCTGAAGGCGCGGGTGGCTGAAGAGATGGAGGCTTATCGCCTCTACAACGTGGTTCCCCAGCTCTTCTCGTTTATCGAAGACCTGACCAACTGGTATATCCGATTGAATCGCTCGCGATTCTGGGGAGAAGACATAACCGCCGATAAGATCGCCGCTTACAGCACGTTGTATACGACGCTCTATGAGCTCAGTCTGGTGATGGCGCCGTTTGCGCCGTTTCTTTCGGAACATCTCTACGGGCAGCTTGCCGCGCTGGGCGGTGGCGACGCCACGCCAGGTTCGGTGCACCTGTGCGATTATCCGGAGCCCGAGCCCCAAAGCGTTCGGCCTGAACTCGAGACTGCGGTGGATCGCATGCAGCAGGTGGTGCTGCTCGGCAGGCAGAAGCGGGAGGAGGTCAAGATCGGCCTGCGCACACCGCTGCGAAAACTTTCTGTGGTACACAGGGACCAGGCGCTCCTCAGCGATCTCCTGGCGTTGGAGCCGTACGTGAAATCCGAGTTGAACGTGCTGGAGGTCGAGTACGATACGGATGAAGGCGCCTACATCGAAGTAGTGGCCAAGCCTAATTTTCCCCTGCTGGGAAAACGCCTGGGCAAACGCATGAAAAGCTTTCAGCGGCACATCGCGGCACTTTCTACGGAACAGATTGATACGTTTCAGGAAACGGGCAGCATCATCATTGAAGGTGAAACGTTTGCAGCGCATGAAATCGAAGTTCTGCAGCAGCCGCGTCCGGGAACCGGGGTGGTATCCAACCGTTACATTGCCGTGGATCTTGATATCGAGCTTGATGAAGACCTGATTTCCGGCGGTTACGCTCGGGAAATCGTCAACCGGATACAGCGGCAGCGCAAGGAGCAGGGTCTTAACGTCGCAGACCGAATTGACGTTTTTTTTGCCGGGGATCCAGTGCTCGTCAAAGCTGCTCTGGACCACGCCGAGTACATTGCTGGCGAGGTTCTGGCGGTCCGATTCGAACAGAGAGCGGATCTCGCTGACGCGGTTGAGGCTCAGGTGGACGAAAGGACTTTGCGCTTCGTGCTCGATCCTGCGCGAAGCTGACAGGTCGCGATCACCGTTTCTCAGTCAGCGACCAGCTATCACCACGGTGATCTACGGGCGGTGTTGCTCCGCGCCGCGGGGTTTTTCGCGTCTAACGCTTGCCCTGCGTGAAGCAAGAGCCGCTGCCGGGTCGGACCCTGAGCTTCGCTTTGTGGCCGTTTCTCGAACCAATGTGCAATTCGCCCAGGAACACCCGGCCCATTTCCACCTGATGTTCCGCTCGGATGCGCTCATGCAGGACATACTCATCGGTTGGAGTCACGTGCACGGTTATGCGCTGCTGCTGCTCGAGGGTCAGCTGGATATCTTTTCCGGCGCCGAGGACAGGGATCTGTTCGTGGAGCGCACGCTAAAGTCGGCCGGCGGTCGTCTGAGCCGGATGCTGCACTGCACCATGATTGTGGTTCATCCGAACCAGCTTTCGACATTCCTCAGCCCCAGGTTTCCCCGCTTCGGAAAGCTCACTGATCATCCGGCTCATCGCCCGGGCTACGGGAAGCCATTTGTGAACCTTCCAGAGTCGGTTGAGGGGCATGCCAATCACGAACACCACAAACTCGTCGGCATCGACCGGCGCAGTCACTTCTTTCGGGCGTCGCAACGAAAAACGGCCGAGCTTGCGCTCGGCCGTCCCTCGAAAGGGGCGCGGTGTGCGACTCCCTTTCCTCCCCGCCAATGATAGGAGCAGAATACGGGTGCGGGTGTCAATCGTGCAGTGCGCAATACAGCTGGCGCCGTTGGGTGCGGTTCGCCTGAGCACTCTGGCTGCCGTAGCATAGTGAGGTCTGCTGGACCGAGCTAAAAATATGCCCGAGCACGAAATCCTCCCCCCGTTTCAGGGTTCGGCCGTTCCACACGTTGGCACCTACCGGCGTGTGCTCCCTGTCAGCCTGGAGCGGATGTATGAAAATTCACTGGATTGGGAGCACCTGCCCCACGTACACAGCTCGAGCTTTTCGCAAATCGATTGCGAGGCCGAGGGTCCTTGGGGCTGGCGAGCTGCCCTGGTCAGCCCCGGTGGCGACGCTTCGGTAGTCGAGCTGCGGCTGGACCGCGCTTGTCGTCGGTGGATAACGCGCAATCTCTCCGGCCCCGCTGCGGGTGCCGAAATATGGACCCATGCATTCCCGATCGAACCCAGACGGGTGGACATCGTAGTGGATTTTTTCGTGCCCGGTGTTGCCGCCGAGCAGCGCTCGCGTCTAGGACAGGCCTATGCCCGTCTTTACGAACGTCTATACGATGAAGACGTAGCCATGATGCTGGAACGGCAGCGGCAACTCGATCGCCGCATCGATGGTGTCAGGGACAACGAGCGCGTGGTCGAGCTGGGCGTTCGCGAGGATCTCGAGCTGCCTCTGGCGGTGACAGTTGGCGGCCGGGAGTACGTGCTGGCTCAGGTGGAGGACGATCTGGTGATATTTCCGCGCCAGTGTCCTCACCAACTTGGACCACTGGATGGCCGGGACCTGCAGGACGGCGTCCTGAGGTGCCCCTGGCATGGCTACCGATTCGATGTCAGAACAGGCAACTGCGTTTCGGGACAGCGCTGCCGGCTGAGCAACCTGCCGGAAATTCGGCTTGGGCGTTCCGGCGAGGTCACCCTGAGCGCGGCTTGTTGAGCCGCGGCGCACCGGTCAATGCGTAATCGGCCAGTGCTCAAGGAGCTTTAGCGTCGTTGTTCTCCTTCGACCATTCCAGGGTCACGTTCTCTGACTTGATAGACACGATACGCCCGCCCAACTCCCGGCTGCTGGCAAGGTCTACCTCAGATGCGGAATCCTGAGCTGGGTCTGGTTCAATGGATGCATCTGGCGTTTCCACGCCGACAGGTTCCGGCTTGGTGGAGGCAATCACCGATGCCTCAACTTGGCCGTCGCTGCCACCCGGTCTGGTGATTGCTTCGCCTGATTTGGGTGAAAGTTCGGCTGAAAGCTCGGCTGAGTTCGATGCTGCATCCGTCTGAACTTCCCGAAATACAGATGCCTCGAACGGATCTGCGGGTTCGATGTCTTCTGACAATTCAGAGGCGTCTGCCGCCAGCAGTTCGCCGCCTGCTTCGGGACCTGATGCCCCGCCGGCCAGTTGATAGCTGGCGCCCACGCTGCGCATGTGGCTCCCTCCGGTTGCGAGAGAGGCGATCAGGACGGCGCAGGCGATGCCCATGAAAATCAGTCCGGGATTCTTGTCCCGTCCGTACAGACGGTATCCCCAATAGCCAATGACAAGAGCGCCACCGATGATGGCCACTCGCTCGACGCCGCTGAAAGCCGCGTAACCGAGAAGATCCATAGTTCGATCCCCCAATCGAAATTCCAGGGCTAGTTTAGGCGACGGGAACGGGGCATTGATAGTAGAGAATGGTAAATAATCTGGACAGAAGTGTGAGGTTCGGATGAGCATTGCGCAGGGGCGATTCTGGCACGGCAGGCGTCCGCGAGCGGTCGAGGCCCGCGGTGATCGGCTCTCGTGTCTTGCGCTGGCGATTGACCTTGTGGAAGCGTTAAAAAACGGGCGGGTCAGAAAGCAAATCGCCTCTGCCCCCGCCGTAGTCTTGATGAGAGTGCCGGAGGGATACCCGAGGGGAGGGGAGGGGAGGGGATTTCGGGCATCCCTCACGGAACAGGGCCAATGTTAC
>JAHEEG010000237.1:3085-4078 GCA_024640825.1 Gammaproteobacteria bacterium | reverse complement strand
TGCAGTCCGGGTCAGCGCTGAGTTGAGCAAACAGGCGCAGGTTTCCATCGTGGCCGATGAGCCCTCGGTGTTCTCCAACCTGGCGAAATCCCTGAGCGATGACAAAGCTTTGTGATGAGCCGATTTCCATAAGAGCTGGGACTATGACCGAAAGAACGAATCCGGCAGGTTCAAATCAGCAGCCCGAAAACCCGGCCGCATCGGACGATTCCCGGTAGGTGTCAGGCCCCGACCAACCTCGTAGCGAAACAGTGGCGAGAAAGATGGCCGCGCCGCCGCGCGTTCCACGACCAGCGAAACCTCAGCGACTTCCTTGACGATCTGCCCTTCACTGGGATTGCGCTCGATGTGCATCACCGCCGTCACTGCTTCCGCGAAACTCTGCGCGATCTGGAACTCATCCAGCCTTTGGGCGTCCGGGTGGGCCTGCACAACCTGCAGGAAGCGTGGCCAGACGTGTTCAGCGCCGGTAGCATGGATGGTGAAAGCTGAATGACCATGTCCCGTGGCCGCGGCCCGGACAAGTTCCCAGGCCTCCGCACCGCGCGCCTCGCCGATGACTACCCCATGTGGGCGGGAGCGCAGAGCCGCCCGGATCAGATCATACATTGTCACCGGCGGCGGGCCACCCTTGACCTCGGCACGCGTCACTGTGTAGACCACGTTGCCTGTATCGGTCTGTGGATTGCCATTCCAGCCATCGAGTACAATTTCGTTGCTATCTTCAACCATAAACAGGCGGATGGCACCTCGCGAGAAGTGATCGAGCATTTCCTGCAACACCCGCTGAGCCACGTAGGTCTTCCCGGAGCCGGTCGTCCCAGCAATAACTAATGTGCCGCCATGCACCATCACGGCCAGCAGGTAATTGGCCGCTTCGGGGGTCAGCAGTCCTTCTCCCCGAGAAAAATCCAAAGGAACAAAGGTCGGGCGTTCCACCGCTGGCAATCGCCTCTGGCAGAGCATTGCCAGGCTGCCGTGCTCCAGATCAGC
>JAHEEG010000237.1:0-3075 GCA_024640825.1 Gammaproteobacteria bacterium | reverse complement strand
GACAGCCAATAAATAATTCGCCGCTTCGGGCGTCAAAATTCCATTCCCACGTGGGAAGTCGCGTGCTTCGAAGGTCGGCCTGGTGATGGGCGGCAGGCGCTGCTGACACAGCATAGCCAGGCTGCCCTGTGTGAGATCATCCGCCGTGCGATAGTTGCTGATCCGCAAGGTGATGGTGTCCCCATACGGGGAGGCCGGTGGCATGATATAGTTGACCCGCACCCCCTTGCGGCGCACGGCACCGCCGGCGGTTGGCACCATCACCTGCAACATGGCGTCAGCAATGGGATAATCCGGGGAGGGCGTGCGCTGACCCGCGCGGTCTATCAACACTCGCAAAGCATCCCCGATACTCTCCGGTGCGGGGCCCGCGGGTTCCCAACCGGATGCGGTGGTGTAGATGTAAATATGGCCGAGATTGATGGCGACATCTTCCACATCGGGCCGGGCGATCAGCCCCAGGAGCGAGCCTAACCCAGACAACTCCCCGATCAGGCGGGTCAGGAAAGATTCCGGCAAGCGCACGCCCGCATCCAGGGCACGCGGTTTGATTTCTTCGAAAACCTGACGAGCCAAGGACTCAATCTCGCTGGGGGCAAGTGCCCGTTGGCGCGCGGCCACGGCCTTGCGTGCCTGGCTTTCGGCCAGCAGCTTACCCCACCAATCTTCGACTTCCGCGGGGGTACGGATATCCACCACCGGTTTGACCGGTTTGCCTGTCAGATCAAAGGGATCGGATGGAACATGTGGGGGAATCTTCATATCGGGGATTTTCAAGGCAGCAGCTTTCTAAGCCAGGCAAAGGGATTGCTCCTGGGCCTGCCATGGGGAGATATCAGCAGCCCAGCCCGGGAGGCGCCTTCTCGAACCGCCGGCACAAAATGGGTCGCAAAACTGAGCAAAGCTTCCGTGTATCCTTCCAATTCCTCCAGCTTTTCCCGCTTGTAGCGCCAGACCAGAATGTCATCGCGCCGGTCGCTGTTAACCCCGTGTGCCGCCAGATGCGCCGCAACCATCGGGAGTACGCCATTGGGGGCCAGACTCAGATCGATCTCGTCTTCATACAAAGCGGCCTGCAGCGTGCGGTGAGCAGCCTTGAAATCTTTCCCCAGTACCTGGTTGTAACACAACTTCACCCGGCTGCCGACGAACTCGTAAGCGGCCTGACGGCCCACCATACCGGACAGCGATCCCAACATACGGGCAATCCAGCGCCGGGTTTCGGCCAGATCAGGGATCTCCGGTTTGATGACAATAGCGATCCCTTCGGCCAGGCGCAGGGCCGCCCGGTGCACAACGTGGGCCGGGTTGATACCTACATCCATGATCACCACCCCGCCAGACGAAACGCCGGCCTCGTACAAACCGCCCAAAACTGCAGTGATGCGTTCTTCGTCCTGCAGAGACTCGTCGCTCAGATCATCCATCACCAGACCGGGCAGGACCCGCAAAGTGGCCAGGTCATCCAAGGGGGTAAAAGCCTCAAGATAGGCCGCACCAGAGGCGATCTCTCCCATCGTGGTGCTCAGATTGGGTTTGGCTAATTCCCGGCGCAGCAGCCCGATCATGCTGGTATGGGCACGCTCTAATCGCAGATGGTACTGGATCGCCCCGGCGTTGGCGTCCGCATCTACCAGATAAGTTGTAACGCCGCTCAAGGCAAAAGCCACCGCTAAATTGACGGCGACAGTGGTTTTGCCGGCCCCTCCTTTAGGAGAGGTCACCGCAATCTTACGAATGGCCATCCCGGAACCCAGACGGGCGGCCAGATCGCTTCCCAGCACAGCACGGCGGTACTGCTCGTCGGCCGCCAGGTTTCCCGCCTCTGCCCGGCGGATTTCCGCCAGCAGCCGGTCGCTTTCAACTTCCGCGATCGGATAGGCAAAGGCTGGTACCCCGACCCCGTTGGCCCAGGCTGCCAGACCGTCCCCCGTCCCGGCAACGACGAAGAGCACCTTCCCACGTTCAGCAGCCTGCACCAGGCTCTCTGTGGATACAGCTGATTCCGGTGAAACCACCACGATCCCCTGGAAGTCAAATAGATCCAGGTGTGAGGGGGTGAAAGCCGCCATCTGGGCTGCAATGCTGTGGCCGTGTTCAGCCAGCAGCAAATTCAAGCGGGCAGTAACCGCCCCCGCACCGAGGAGTAGGATTTGCATGCAGGTCTCCTTCTGATGAGAACGTTTGATCCTTGCGTGATGCGATGATCGAACGAAGAGGCATTGAATTACCCCATCAACACCCTGCTACGGTGTCCCAGGGGCTGTCGTGGAACCGCCACCGTTCAGGAACTTCTCACGATCCGCTTTGAATAGATCTTCGAAATCCCAATAGGTGAAGCCGGGCGTGAGACCATCTCCATCGCCGCGCACCAACAGAGAGATAAAAATCTGATCAGCCCGCTGCATTGCCAGCGCCAGTTGTTCGCGCGCCTGATTTGGAACCAACAAGATCAGCAGTTCCTGTTGTGGCAGCCCGGCAAAAACCGGCTGGCTGTTGGCCTCTCCAGGACCCTCCCCGGTTGTGATCGGCTGAGGCAGTCCTTGAACAGCCATCACCCGGACACCTTGAGGAAATAAATCCTTGGCCAGCGGCGGGTAGGCGCGCGCCTGCGCCTCGTCTTCTTCACCTTCCGCTTCGAAGAGCGGAACCGGCAGTGTGGTAGTAATTACGGGGGTAGGTATCAAAACATAGGCATTCGGCGTGGGTGTCGCAGGTGGCTGTGGGCGGGACCCCAGCACTACCGTGACACCGATCAGATCACCCGGTAAAAAGGAAGCCGCTTGAGGAGCGACCACATTGCTGGCATCCAGCGGTAGGGGAAACAGGCTGTGATCCGGGAACTGGCTGAGCGCCGCAGAGAGACGATCGCCCTCCCCCGCCAATGCGATCACCATATCCCGGAATAGCGGCTGCCCGGCGCGCAATGGGAGAGCCAACCCACCACCGATGACATCCCCAGCTTGCTCTACAGGAATATAGAGAGCGGTGGTGTCATCCTCGTAGACCGTCTTTTCCACCAAATCTGCAGGAGTAATCACTTCGCCGATTTGGAGATTACGGGAAGCCGCCAAC